>NZ_JBFAGS010000008.1:210728-259071 GCF_040653835.1 Micromonospora sp. NPDC050980
AGCATGCCCGGGGGTTCCGCCACGGGTCGTGCGGTGAGCAGGCGGGGCCTGCTCACCGGCGGCGTCGTCGCCGCCGGGGGCGCGCTCGCCGGGGCCGCCGCGACCGCCGCGGCCCGTTCCGACCATCCCCGGGTACGCTCCGCCGCGCCGGTCCCGGTGGCACAGGTCGGCGACGCGGTCGAGCCGTTCCACGGCGCCCGCCAGTCCGGGGTGACCACCGAGCCGCAGGCGCACGCGGCGTTCGTCGCGTTCACCCTGAGACCGGGCACCGACCGGGCCGCGCTCGGGCGGATGCTGCGACTGCTCTCCGACGACGCCGCCCGGCTCACCCAGGGCCGCCCGGCGTTGGCCGACACCGAACCGGAACTCGGCCTGCTGCCGGCCCGGCTGACCGTGACGTTCGGCTTCGGCCCCGGCCTGTACACCGCCACCGGGCGCGCCGACCGCCGGCCCGCGTCGGTGGCCGAGCTGCCCGCGTTCCGCATCGACCGGCTGCAACCGCGCTGGTCCGGCGGGGACCTGCTGCTGCAGATCTGCGCCGACGACCCGCTCACCGTCGCCCACGCCCAGCGCGTCCTGGTCAAGGACAGCCGGCCCTTCGCCAGCGTCCGCTGGGTGCAGCAGGGCTTCCGGCGGGCCGCCGGAGCCGAGCCGGGGCGCACCCAGCGCAACCTGTTCGGCCAGCTCGACGGCACCGCCAACCCGAAGCCCGGCGCCCCCGCCGACACCGCCGTCTGGGTCACCGACGGGCCGGACTGGCTGCGCGACTCCACCACCCTCGTGCTGCGCCGGATCAGCATGAACCTGGAGACCTGGGACCTGCTCGGCCGCACCGACCGGGAGGTCGCCGTCGGGCGACGGCTGGACACCGGCGCGCCGTTGACCGGAGCTGCCGAGCACGACGAGCCGGACTTCGCCGCGCTCGGCCCGGACGGGCTCACCGTCATCCCGGACTTCGCCCACCTGACCCGTGCCCACGTCACCGACGACCGGCTGCGGATCCTGCGCCGGCCCTACAACTACGACGGCGTGCCCACCGCCGACGGGCACGCCGACAGCGGCCTCGTCTTCGCCGCCTACCAGGCCGACATCACCCGCCAGTTCCTGCCCATCCAACGGCGGCTCGCCGCACGGGACCTGCTCAACGAGTGGACCACCCCGATCGGCTCCGCCGTGTTCGCCGTACCGCCGGGCTGCCCCGACGGCGGCTGGGTCGGCCAGCAGGTGCTCGGATGACCACCACCAGGAAGGCTCCTCGCCCGATGCGTACCCGTGCCGTCGCCGCGCTCGCCGCGGCACTCACCGCGCTGCTGCTGGCGCCGGCCACCCCCGCCGCCGCGCACAACGCGTTGCAGTCCGCCACACCCGCCCAGGACGCCCGGCTCACCACCGCGCCGACGTCGGTGACGCTGCGGTTCCTGCAACGACTCAACCCGGAGTTCACCACCATCGTGCTCAGCGACGCCGACCGGCGGAAGGTGGCGACCGGCGCGCCGGCCGTGGACGGCACGGCCGGCACCGTGACCGTGGACCGGCCGCTGGCCAACGGCACCTACACGGTCGCCTACCGGGTGGTGTCCGCCGACGGGCACCCGGTGCAGGGGTCGTACCGCTTCACCGTGGCGGACCCGGCCGCGCCCACCGCCTCGACCGCGGCCGAGCCCACGGCGGCCGGGGCGTCCGCCGACGCCGACGGCGCGGCGAGTCCGGTGTCCGCCGCCGGTGACCTCGACGACGGACCGCCGGTGGCCCTGGTGGCCGGTGGTCTGGTCGCCGCGCTCGCCGTGGCGGGCGCGGCCCTGCTCCTGCTCCGGCGCCGCCGCGTCCCGTAAGTCTCGCGGCCGGGGTCCGCCCCGGCAACCGATCCGAAACCAGGTTCCGCACCGTGCACCAGCCCACGTCACCGTTCCCGCGGTCCGACCCTCGCCGCGCCACCGCCACCGCCGCACCGACCAGCTCGAATCCGCCCACCGCGCGACCGGAGGCCGCCGGACCGGACGCGGTCGGACCGGTTGCCGCCGGACCCGGTGCCGGTGGGTCGGGGCCGGCCGGCTGGCTGGTCGGGTCGGTCGCGGTCGGCGCGGCGGTGGCCGTGCTGCTGCTCGCGCTGCGCCTCGGCGGGGCGCTCGCCGCCGCGATCCCCGGCCTGCCTGACCCCGGCCCGGTCACCACCTGGGCGCTGCCACCGGTCCGGCTGCTCGCCGACGGGCTGGCCACGATCACCGTCGGGTTCGCGGTGACCGCCGCGTTCCTGCTGCCCGGGGACGGGGCGAGCGTCTCCGCGCACGGCTGGTTGCTGTTGCGTCGCGCCGGCCTGGCGGCTGCCGCCTGGGCCGTGGCGGCCCTGGCGCTGCTGGTGCTGACCGTGTCCGACCTGCTCGGCGTGCCGCTCGACCGGCTCGGCGCGGCGAGCGTGGTCAGCTTCGGCGTCGACATCTCGCAGGGGCAGTCGCTGCTGGCGCAGGCCGCACTGGCCGCGGCGGTGGCCGTGGCGGCGCGGACCGGCGTGTCCCGCGGCACGGCCGCCGTCGCATCCGGGCTGGCGCTGGTCGGGCTGCTGCCGCCGGCGTTGACCGGGCACGCCGCCGGGGCCGGCAACCACCAGATCGCGGTGTCGAGTCTGGCCCTGCACGTGCTCGCCGCCGCGCTGTGGGCCGGTGGCCTGGCCGCGCTGCTGACCATCCGGCGCAGCCGGCACCTGCCCGGGGCCGCCGCCCGCTACAGCCGGCTCGCGCTGGCCTGCTTCGTCACGGTCGCGGTCAGCGGCCTGGCCAACGCCGCGGTCCGGCTCGGCGCCGTCGACGCGCTCTGGCAGTCCCGCTACGGGTGGCTGGTGCTCGGCAAGCTCGCCGCGCTCGGTCTGCTCGGCCTGCTCGGCGCCGCGCACCGGTCGCGTACCCTGCCGGGTCTGGCCGCCGGGCGGCGCGGCGCGTTCGCGCGGCTCGCCGCCGGGGAACTGGTGCTCTTCGCCGCCACGATCGGGCTGGCCGTGGCGCTGTCGCGCAGCCCGACGCCGGTCGTCGAGCCGGCGGACGCCGACCCGGTGACCGCGGTGCTCGGGTTCGGCATGCCGGCCGCGCCCACCGCGGCGCACCTGCTCGGGCAGCCGCTGCCCGACCTGTTCTTCCTCACCCTGACCGTCGTCGGCATCGCCGGCTACCTCGCCGGGGTGCGCCGGCTGCGCCGGGGCGGGCACCGCTGGCCGGTGGCCCGCACCGCGAGTTGGGTCGGCGGTCTGCTGGTGCTCGCCGCCACCACCGGCCTCGGCTTCGCCCGCTACGCCTACGTGCTGTTCAGCGCGCACATGGCGCAGCACATGGTGTTGTCCATGCTGGTGCCGATCCTGCTCGTCGGCGGCGCCCCGGTCACCCTCGCGTTGCGGGCGCTGCGCCGCCCGACGGAGGCGGGGGTACGCGGCACCCGGGAGTGGCTGCTGCGCGCCCTGCACAGCCGCCCGACCCGGCTGCTGACCCACCCGCTGGTGGCGCTCGGCGTCTACACCGCGAGCCTGTTCGGCCTCTACTTCAGCGACCTGCTCGGCACCCTGATGCGCTCGCACCTCGGGCACCTGGCCATGCTGGGGCACTTCGTGCTCTCCGGCTATCTGCTGTTCTGGGTGCTCATCGGCATCGACCCGGGCCGGCCCCGGATCCCACATCCGATCCTGGTGCTCGTGCACCTGGCCGCGATGATGGCGCACGGCTTCTTCGGTCTCGCGCTCATGCAGACCACCACCGTCATCGCCCCCGACTGGTATCTCGGCGTCCACCCCGACTGGGCGTCGTCGCTGCTCGACGACCAGAAGCTCGGCGCGGGCATCGCCTGGGCGTTCGGCGAGATCCCGGCCGCCGTGGTCATGATCCTGCTGGTGCGGCAGTGGATCCGGGCGGACCAGCGCGAGCAACGCCGCCTCGACCGGGCGGCGGACCGGGCCGAGGCCACCGGCGAGGACGACGACCTCGCCCGTTACAACGCGTTCCTGGCCGCCGCCGCGCGCGACCGGAACTGATCGGGACATCGGCGGGAACTTCTGCGCGCCCCGGCCCGACCATTCACCCGGGAGACGGCAAACCGCGCACCACGGCACGGCTCGACGGGCGGCGGGCCGGCCATCCCGCATTTCCCTTTTCTCGATCGGAGTTGCCCTGATGTCCGTGACCGAGCTGCCCGGCGACCGCGCGCCGGACTCCCCCACCGTCCCGGCGGATCCACCCCGGCCGGCACGTCGATCCGCCCCGCTGACCGCGCTGCTGACCCGTCTGCACTTCTACGCCGGCATCCTCGTCGCGCCGTTCCTGCTGGTCGCCGCGCTCACCGGGCTGGCCTACACGCTGACCCCGCAGCTCGACGGCGCGCTCTACGGCGACAAGCTCACCGTCGCCACCGTCGGCGCGCAGCCCCGACCGCTCGCCGAGCAGATCGCCGCCGCACGCGCCGCGCACCCCGACGGCACGCTCACCGAGGTGCAGCCCGGCGACGGCGATCGGACCACCCAGGTGGTGTTCGCCCGGGACGACCTCGGCGACCGGCAGCACACCGTCTACGTCGACCCGTACACCGCGCGGGTGTCCGGCCAGTTGACCACCTGGTTCGGCTCGACGCCGGCCACCACCTGGCTGGACGACCTGCACCGCAACCTGCACCTCGGCGACGTCGGCCGGCACTACTCGGAGATCGCGGCGAGCTGGCTGTGGGTGCTGGTGCTGGGCGGCGTGGTGCTGTGGTGGCGTCGGCGTGCCGCCGGCCGGGCCCGCGCCCGGCACCTGCTCGTGCCCGACCTGTCCGCCGGCCGTGGCGTGCGGCGCACCCGGGGCTGGCACGCCACCACCGGTGTCTGGCTCGCCGTCGGCCTGCTGTTCCTCTCCGCCACCGGCCTGACCTGGTCCCGCTACGCCGGGGCGAACTTCGGCGCCGGCCTGGATGCGCTGCGCGCCGGCACCCCGGAGATCTCCACCGCACTCGCCGGCCCGCCGCCCGCCGCCGGTGGCGGACACCAGCACGGCGGGTCGCCCATCACCCCGGCAGCGGACCCGGCGACCTACGACCGGGTGCTGGGCAGCGCTCGCGCCGCCGGCCTGTCCGGACCGGTCGCGATCACCCCGGCGGCCGAGGACGGCGCGGCGTGGACGGTCACGCAGACCGACGACCGGTGGCCGGTCCGGTACGACCGCGTCGCCGTCGATCCGGTCGCCGGCACGGTGACCGCGCGCAGCGACTTCGCCGACTGGCCGCTGCTGGCAAAGCTCAGCAAGCTCGGCATTCAGGCCCACATGGGCCGGCTCTTCGGGCCGGTCAACCAGATCCTGCTCGCCGCGCTCGCGCTCGGCCTGCTCTGCGTCGCCGTCTGGGGATACCGGATGTGGTGGCAGCGCCGTCCCACCCGCGCCGACCGCCGGGCCCCGCTGGGCGCGCCGCCGGCGCGTGGGGCGGCACGCGGGGTGCGCTGGTGGGCCTTGCTGATCGGAGTGCCGGTGGTGGTGGCGCTCGGCTGGGCGCTGCCCTGGTTCGGCGGCACGCTGCTCGGTTTCCTGGTGGTCGACGCCGTGGTCGGGCTGCTCCGGCGTCGCCGGCGGCCAGCCGTCCCGGTCTCGCCCGCCCCATCCGGCGGCTGACCGTCCTCGGGCGAGGACCCCACGGCCGTCGAACGCGGGGTCCCGTCCCTGGCCCGTTCCTGGCACTGTGGACGGATGACGGACATCGACGCCCGCCGACCCCACCCCTTCTACCAGGACGCGGACGGCGTCAACCGGCCACCCGGGCCGCGCAAGCACCCGGACTACGCCCGGTTCGCCGCCGGCTCCGGCGTGGTGCCGATCGTGCGACAGGTCGACGGTGCGCCGGTCCCGGCGTTGCTGATCTGCCGGTACGCCGACGTCCGGGAGGTGCTGCGCCGGCAGGACGTCTTCTCCCGGGCCGCCGCCGCGCACGCCGACGAGGTCGACGTGGCGGGCACCATGCTCGGTATGGACGGCGACGGGCACGCCCGGGTGCGTGGCACGGTGAAGGACGCGTTCACCCGACCGGCGGTCGACGAACTGCGCGACGCGGTGCGGGCCGCGGCCGAGGCGAGGCTGGCGTCGATGGTGGACGCCGGCGCCCCGGCCGATCTGCTCCGGGACTTCGCCGTCCCGTTCGCGCTGGACGTGATCTGCGACCTGCTCGGCCTGCCCGCCGCCGACCGGATGCGGTTCCGCCGGTGGGGGGACATGTTCCTCGGCGCCGGTGACCCGAGCCGCGCGGATGCCGCCCGGTCGGCCGAGGAGATGGGCGGCTACCTGTGGGGTCAACTGGAGCGGCGGCGCGGGCGCCCCGGTGACGGCCTGCTCGGCCGGATCGCGACCGCCGCCGCCGACCAGCCGGCGGACGTGCAGATCAAGCTGCCGATCTCGCTGGTGGTGGGCGGCTGGGAGACCACCGCCAGTTCGATCGCCACGTTCGTCCACGTGCTGCAGACCGAGCCGTACGGGCCGGACGGCACCGGGTGGACCTACCTGGTCGCCAATCCGGACCGGCTGGACGGCGCGGTCGCCGAGCTGGAGCGGTTGCACTCCACCGCCAACGGCGACGACATGCCGCGGCGGGTGATGGCGGACGTGACGCTGCCCAGCGGTGCCCGGCTGGCCGAGGGCGACATCGTCGTGCCGTCGCACGACGCGGCGAACCGCGACCCGGACGTGTTCGCAGAACCGGAACGGATGGACTTCGACCGCACGCCCAACCCGCACCTGTCCTTCGGGCACGGTCCGCACTACTGCGTCGGGGCCCACCTGGGCGCGCTGGAGGTCCGCACCGCGCTCGGCCTGCTGCTGCGGAAGCTGCCCGGCCTGCGCCTGGCGGTGCCGGCGGACGAGGTCGCGTGGAAGGCGGGACACGCCATCCTCGGCCCGGTGGGTCTGCCGGTCGCCTGGTAGGCGGCGGGTGTCAGACGGGGGCCCCTGCTCTGCCGGCGGCGCCGACCGGGGGCTCCGCCCGCACCTCGTCCGCGCGGTCGAGGTGCAGGCGCAGCAGCAGCCAGCCCAGCGACACGCCGCCGACGAACAGGTACGCGGCCTGCGTGCCGACCGTGTCCCAGCAGGTGTGCAGCGCGACCGCCGCGGCGAAGGTCAGCAGGAACCCGGCCAGCCGGCGACCGCCGGGCGCGGCGGCGAGGGCGAACAACGCGCCGGCGGTCAGCCCGGTCCAGGACAGGTGCGCGGCGGGCGCGGTGAGGCCGCGCACCAACAGCGTCTGCTCGACCGTCCCGAGTTTGCCCTGCGAGCCGACCAGCGCGGTGAACGCGTAGCCCATCGTCTCCAGGGCGGCGAAGCCGGCGCCGGAGGCCACCCCGATCACCAGCCCCTCGCCCGGCGTCCGGTGCCGCCGCCAGAGCAGCAGGATGCCGACCGGCACGATCAGCTTGGCGGTCTCCTCGATCAGGCCGACGAAGACCATCGGCAGCACGCCGAGGCGGCGCAGCGTGTCGAACTCCAGCCAACCGGCGGCGACCACGCCGATCACCCCGCCGAGGAACGCGGCGAGGCCGACGATCGCGCCGGGGACCCGCCACCGGCCCGACCGGCCCTCGGCGAAGGTGAGGAACGTGGCCGGGGCGATGGCGGCGCCGAGCACGATCAGCGCGGGCACGAAGTTGATGTTCCTGGTGTCGACGAGTGTCGCCAGCACCAGCAGGAACAGGCCGATGCCGACCAGCAGGACCGCGACCCACGCCCAGCGGCGCGCCAGATTCGCCATGCCGCCGAGTATCGTCGCCGCCCGCGCCGAGCGCTATTCCTGGGCTGAGACGAACCCGACACGCGGACCCGACATGTGGTGTTGCCCGGGCATGACCACCGCCAGATATGGTGTCCCCCGTAGCTGGTTCGGCCACGCCCTCGCGGGTGCGGCCGAGGCAAGAGGGAACCCGGTGGAAATCCGGGGCTGCCCCGCAGCGGTGAGTGGGAACGACAGCCGTCATCAGCACTGGGCCACCGGCCTGGGAAGCGACGGCCAGTAGGCGACCGAGACCCGGTCACGCCCGCGAGTCCGAAGACCTGCCAGCGCGCCGCGCGCCGCCGCGCGTGGCGGTCGGAGGTCGCGCGGGACGACCGACGCCAGCAGCCGGGCCGGTTCGTGCGTGCCGTGCCCGTTGGCGTTCTCCCGCCGTCCGAGGCCATCGGAGTGACAGCGAGGAGAGGTCATGACGGTTGTGCGGGAGAGCCCCCCGGAGCAGCGCCGGCCGGCGCTGCGGGTCCGCGGGTCCGACGGCGACACCGAGCCGGTCGACGTCGACCGGGTCGTCCGGGCGGTGCGGCGGTGGGTCGCCGACCTGGACGAGGTGGACCCGATGCGGGTCGCCACGAGGACGATCGGCGGGCTCCACGCCGGGGCGACCAGGTCGGAGCTGGACCGGTTGTCGATCCAGACGGCGGCGGAGCTGATCGGCGAGGAGCCGCAGTACTCGAAACTGGCCGCCCGCCTGCTCGCCGCGTACGTGGCCGAGGAGGTCAGCGGTCAGCAGGTGGCGAGCTTCAGCCAGTCGATCGCGTACGCCCACGGGCTGGGCCTGGTCGGCGACGACACCGCCGCGTTCGTGGCCCGTCACGCCGGCGAGCTGGATGACGCCGTCGACCCGGCCGGTGACCTGCGGTTCGAGTACTTCGGGCTGCGCACGGTCGCGGACCGCTACCTGCTGCGGCACCCGGAGTCCCGGCTGGTGGTGGAGACGCCGCAGTACTGGCTGCTGCGGGTGGCCTGCGGGTTGTCGCACACGCCGGGCGAGGCGGTCGCGTTCTACCGGCTCATGTCGGAGCTGGCCTACCTGCCCAGCTCCCCCACGTTGTTCAACTCGGGCACCCGGCACACCCAGATGTCGTCGTGTTTCCTGGTCGACTCCCCGCGCGACGAGTTGGACTCCATCTACGAGCGCTACCACCAGGTCGCGAAGCTGTCGAAGTTCTCCGGCGGCATCGGCATCTCCTGGTCGCGGGTGCGCGGGCGGGGCGCGCTGATCCGGGGCACGAACGGGCGGTCGAACGGCATCGTGCCGTTCCTCAAGACGCTCGACGCGGGGGTGGCCGCGGTCAACCAGGGCGGCCGGCGCAGGGGCGCGGCCTGCGTCTACCTGGAGCCGTGGCACCCGGACGTGGAGGAGTTCCTGGAGCTGCGGGACAACACCGGCGAGGAGTCCCGGCGTACCCACAACCTCAACCTGGCCAACTGGATCCCGGACGAGTTCATGCGTCGGGTCGAGGCCGACGCCGACTGGTCGCTGATCGACCCGTCCGACGCGCCGGAGCTGCCGGACCTGTACGGCGAGGCGTTCGACGCCGCCTACCGGGCGGCGGAGAAGAAGGCGGTCCGCACGGTGCGGTCCCGGGACCTGTACGGGCGGATGATGCGCACCCTGGCGCAGACCGGCAACGGCTGGATGACGTTCAAGGACGCCGCGAACCGGCTGTCCAACCAGACCGGCGAGCCGGGCAACGTCATCCACCTGTCCAACCTGTGCACGGAGATCCTGGAGGTCAACGACGACGCGGAGACGGCGGTGTGCAACCTCGGCTCGGTCAACCTCGGCGCGCACGTCACCGCCGCCGGCGTCGACTGGGAGAAGCTGCGCGCCACGGTGCGCACCGCGGTGGTCTTCCTCGACCGGGTGATCGACGTCAACTACTATCCGGCGGCGCAGGCGGCGGCGTCGAACCCCCGCTGGCGGCCGGTCGGGCTGGGGTTGATGGGCCTGCAGGACGCGTTCTTCACGCTGCGCCTGCCGTTCGACTCGGCGCGGGCGTTGGAGCTGTCCACCCGGGTGCAGGAGGAGATCCTGCTGACCGCGCTGGAGACCTCCGCCGGGCTGGCCGAGCGGTTCGGCCCGCACCCGGCGTACCCGCGGACCCGGGCCGCGAAGGGTGACCTGCACCCGGACCTGTGGGGCGCGGAGCCGGCGCAGACCGCCCGGTGGACGGCGGTGCGGGCGCGGATCGCCGCGCACGGGCTGCGTAACTCGCTGCTGGTGGCGATCGCGCCGACCGCGACCATCGCGTCGATCGCCGGCTGCTACGAGTGCATCGAGCCGCAGGTGTCCAACCTGTTCAAGCGCGAGACCATGTCCGGCGAGTTCCTCCAGATCAACACGTACCTGGTGCGGGAGCTGAAGGCCCGCGGGCTGTGGACGCCGCAGGTGCGCGACCGGATCCGCCGCGCGGAGGGCTCGGTGCAGGGCATCGACGAGCTGCCCGCGTCGGTGCGGGAGCTGTTCCGCACCGCCTGGGAGCTGCCGCAGCGGGCCCTGATCGACCTGGCCGCCGCCCGTGCGCCGTTCGTCGACCAGTCGCAGTCGCTGAACCTGTTCCTGAGCGCGCCGACCATCGGCAAGCTCTCCTCGATGTACCGCTACGCCTGGAAGTCCGGCCTGAAGACCACCTACTACCTGCGATCCCGACCCGCCACCCGGATCCAGCAGGCCACCGTCGCCCCGGTGCTCGCCCCGGTGCTCGCCCCGGTGCTCGACGCGGCGGCGGCCTGTTCCCTGGAGAAACCCGAGAGCTGCGAGGCCTGCCAGTGACCACGACCGCCGAGAGCCGGCCCATGCTGCTCGACCCGGGCCTGAACCTGACCCTGCGTCCGATGCGGTATCCGCACTTCTTCGACCGGTACCGCGACGCCATCCGCAACACCTGGACGGTCGAGGAGGTGGACCTGCACGCCGACCTGGCCGACCTGGACCGGCTCTCGCCGGCCGAGCGGCACCTGGTGTCCCGGCTGGTGGCGTTCTTCGCCACCGGCGACACCATCGTCGCCAACAACCTGGTGCTCAATCTCTATCAGCACGTCAACTCCCCGGAGGGGCGGCTCTACCTGTCCCGGCAGCTGTTCGAGGAGGCGGTGCACGTCCAGTTCTACCTCAACCTGCTGGACACGTACGTGCCGGACGAGGCCGAGCGGTTCGCCGCGTTCGCGGCGGTGGAGAACATCCCGTCGATCGCCCGCAAGGCCGAGTTCTGCTTCCGGTGGATCGACTCGATCTTCGAGCTGCGCCAGCTACGCACCCGCGACGACCGGCGGGCGTTCCTGCTCAACCTGATCTGCTTCGCCGCGTGCATCGAGGGGTTGTTCTTCTACGGCGCGTTCGCCTACGTCTACTTCCTGCGCTCCCGGGGGCTGCTCAACGGGTTGGCGTCCGGCACCAACTGGGTGTTCCGCGACGAGTCGATGCACATGGCGTTCGCCTTCGACGTGGTGGACACCGTGCGCGCCGAGGAGCCGGAGCTGTTCGACGCCGAGCTGGAGCAGCAGGTCCGGGACATGCTCGCCGAGGCGGTGGAGTGCGAGGCGCAGTTCGCCGAGGACCTGCTGGAGCAGGGTGTCTCCGGCATGTCGTCGGCCGACATGCGGCGCTACCTGCAACACGTGGCCGACCGCCGGCTGGCCGCGCTGGGCATCGCCCCGATGTACGGCAGCGGCAACCCGTTCGCGTTCATGGAGTTGCAGGACGTGCAGGAGCTGTCCAACTTCTTCGAGCGGCGGGTGTCGGCGTACCAGGTCGGCGTGACCGGCCGGGTCACCTTCGACGACGACTTCTGAGCGTCGAAGGAAGGGGCCCCGCCTGACGCATTCCGCACAGGCGGGGCCCCTCTTCCAACACGCGTTACTTGAGGAACCGGTCCAGCGCCGCCTCGATGGTGCCGCTGTCCGGGGCCGCGTACGACTTCATCGTCACCTTGTTGTAGGAGATGAAGCTCGGGCAGCGGGCCGCCGGGGCGGTCACGGTGCCGCCGTCGCCGATCTTCTCGCCGGTCTTCGCCGCGTGGAACGTCAGCGTGTAGCGCGAGGAGATGTAGTCGACCGTGACGGCCTTGCCGTCGGTGGCCTTGTACTGGCACTTCTTCGGGGTGCCCTCGCTGCCCTCGACCACCTTGAGGCAGCCGATCACCGACGCGCTGGCGAAGTCCGCGGACTTGGCGTAGTAGGGCTTGTCCGAGCCGAACGACTTCTGCGACCAGTACGTCGGCCGGTCCGGGGCGTTGGAGAAGACGTACGCCTTGGCGTTCGACGGTCCGGTGTAGGGGGTGGCGTTGAGGATCGAGCCGCCCTCGCAGACCGCGGACAGGTCGCTGGAGTATCGGGCGGTCGTCGCGTCGTTGTCGGTGGGCTCCTCCGGCCCGGTCGACTCCGGCCCGTCCGGCGTGGAGGTGGCGGTCGGCCCCGGGGTGGCGCTGCCGGACGCCACCGGCGTCGGGTCGTCCTTGTCGTCCCCGCCGAACGCGACGTAGGCGAGCCCACCGCCGCAGCAGAGCAGCGTCAACGTCACCGCGCCGGCGGCGAGGCCGACGATCAGCCCCTTCTTCGACCGGCCGGGCGGCGGGACCGGCGCGAACGGCGCCGGCTGCCCCGGATAGCCGGGCTGACCCGGGTACGCCGCACCGGGCTGGGCGCCGTACGGCGCCTCGGGCCCGGGCTGGGCGCCGTACGGGGTGCCGGATCCGGGCTGCGCGCCGTAGGGCGCGCCGGACGCGGGCTGCTGGCCGTACGGCACACCCGAGCCGGGCTGGGCGCCGTAGGGGGCACCGGAGGCCGGCTGCTGGCCGTACGGGGCGTTGGGGTCGGGCTGGTTGCCCCACGCTCCGGCGTTCGGGTCCGGATAGCCTCCGTAGGGAGGGTGATTGTCACTCATCTGAGGTTCTTCCACCTGTCGTCCGTGGTTCCGGCGATCAACCACCCGCAGCGTAATGAGGGCTGCAAACTCACGATCGCCGACGCCTGTCGGGGTATCACGGGCGGTGTCGACGCCGTTCCGGTGCGTGCCGGCACGCCGTTCACGGCGACCTCGCGGTCACCGTCCACCTGACGGGATCCGTTGCGCGGCAACGGATCGCCGGGCCGACGCCGGCCGCCCCGAGCGTCAAGGAATGTGACGTACGCTACAGCGGCGCCGGCACCGCTTCCTGGCCACACCGGCTCGCCGAAGAGGCGGGGTCGCCACCTCACCGATGCCACCGGTTCGGCGAACTGGTCGCGACCGGGACCGGCCGACCCCACACACCCCTGCCACCCTTAATGAGGTTCGTCGATATTGACGAGCGTCACAGGCGCGGACAGACTTCCGGAACCACCACCCCCATGATCCCGCTCCGGGAGGGCCCCATGATCCGTCCCCGCCTGTCGCTGACGCGCACGGCCGCACGCCTGGCCGCGTTCGCCGCGGCCACCGCCGGCGTGCTGCTCGCCGTCACCGCACCCGCCAACGCCGCCGTGCCCGCCGGGCGCTACGTGGCGCTCGGCGACTCGTACACCGCCGGCCCGCTCATCCCCACCCAGGTCGACCTGAACTGCCTGCGGTCCAACCGCAACTACCCGTCGCTGGTCGCCACGGCCGCCGGCTCGTCGTCGTTCGCGGACGTGAGCTGCTCCGGAGCCACCACCGACGACATCCTCTACGGCGGCGACGGGCAGCTCGGCATCAACCTGCCGCCGCAGCTCAACTCGGTCACCTCGAACACGGCGCTGGTGACGGTGCAGATCGGCGGCAACGACATCGGGTTCTCCGGGATCATCGGCGACTGTGCCCAGGCGAGCGTCAGCAGCCCGTTCGGCTCGCCGTGCAAGGACCGGTTCACCGCCGGCGGCACCGACCAGCTCCGGGCCCGGATCGCCGCCACCGCGCCGAAGGTGACCTCGGTGCTGCGCGCGGTCCGGCAGGCCGCCCCGGGCGCGCGTGTCGTGGTGCTCGGCTACCCGGCGATCCTGCCGGACAGCGGGTACGGCTGCTGGCCCGTGGTCCCGATCGCCTACCAGGACGTGCCCTACCTGCGTGGGATCGAGAAGGCGTTGAACGCGATGCTGGCCGACACGGCGGCGGCGAACGGCGCCAGCTACGCCGACGTCTACACCCCGTCGATCGGCCGGGACGCGTGCAAGGGCAGCGGCACCCGCTGGGTCGAGGGGCTGATCCCGCAGAACACCGCCGCGCCGTTCCACCCGAACGCCCGCGGTGAGCAGGGCATGGCCACCGCCCTGCTGGCGCACCTGAGCTGACCCGACGCACCCGGGCCGGTCCCGTCGCACGGCGGGGCCGGCTCACCGGGCGGCTCATCGGTCCGGCGTGGATCGGGCGCCCTCGAACCGTTCCCGGGTCAGGAACGCCAACTGCGCGCGCTTCTCCGGCAGCTCGATCTCGTCGGCGAACGTGAACCCCTCGACCCGCAGGCGCCGCAACGCGGCCTCGTTGCGCACGTCCGGCTCCACCACGATGCGGCGCACCGCCGGGTCCCGCAGCAGGAACCGGGCCAGCGCCGGGCCGACGGCCGCGGTGAGACCACGGGCCAGCCGCCGGGGCGGGTGAAGCAGCAGATGCATCCCCACGTCGCCCGGCTGGACCAGGTAGCGCTCCCCGACCGGGTCCGCCTCCGGCCGGTAGGTCTGGAACAGGCCCACCGGCTCGCCGTCGAGCCGGATCAGGAACGCGTGGTGGGTGTCCAGCCCGTCGAGGAAGGCGTAGATCTCGCGTACCTCGTCGAGGGTGTGCGCGCCCATCCCCCAGAACCCGTTGCGCGACGCCGTCACCCAGCCGTGCAGCAACTCGGCGTGCGTGTCGGGCCGCACCGGTTCCAGCGTCAGTGCGCCGAGGTCGGGGATCTGCTCCCGATAGCTCACTGTCGTCTCGCCCCTCGTCAGCGGTTCGGCGGGCACCGGGATCAGCGTCCCGGCGGCCCAGTGGGTCAGTTGGTCGGCGAAGTGCGGGTCCCCCGGTCGTCCGGAGGCGCCGAACGGCACGATCCACCGGCTGGCCGCGCGGTCGGTCAGGTCCCAGACGTAGCGGGCCACCGGAGCACGCCAGCAGGCGTCGGAGACGCCGGGCACACTCGCGGTGGACAACACGCAGTCGGTGTCCCCGGCGAGCGCCACCCGGTGCCGCATCTCCCCCACGGCGGTCGAGACGGCGGCGGTCACACCGAGGTGAACCGGGTGCGGGACGTGGCGGTGGCCCCACGGCTCGGGCGCCGGCCCGGCGGCCACCTCGGCCAGCGCGGCAGCCGCGAGGGACACGGCGTCGACGCCCAGCTCGGCCGCCCGGTCGACCAGGTGGTCCAGGGCCAGGCCGATCCGGGTCGCCGGATCGGTCCACGGCGTGAACAACTCGTCGTACCCGGACGGCTCGCCCAGTGCCCGCAACCGTGGGTGGCCGCGCAGCCCACGGGCGAGCGCGGCACGCCACGCCGCGTACGCGCCGGCGTCGACCGAGTCGGCCGCCATCACGCGGTTCCACTCCAGCAGCTGGCGTCGCAGCGTACGGGCGGGCGGCTCCAGCCGGTCCGGGTCCAGACGACGCAGCAGCCGGTACGCGGGGGTCGCCGGGAGCCGGGCGTCGGTGTGCACCCGGGTCGCCTCGACCCCGGCGGCGAGCAGTTCCCGGATCCGCCGGGCGCGGTGCGGTGGCGCGAAGTCGACCCCGTGCCCGGCGACGTCCTCGCGCCTGTCGTTGGCGCAGACCACCACGCCGCCGACCGGCTCGTCGACGACCGGCAGGTAGTCGCCGCGCCAGTGGTGCCGCCGGTCCCAGCCCGGCACGGGCGCGCGGCGGGCGCGCTCGTCGCGTACCGGGACCAGGCCGGCGACCAGGCGGCGGACCGCGCCGCCGGTGTCGGCGACGAGCACGCTGTTGACCGGCTCGACCCATCCGCGCAGCGCACCGGCGACGTCCTCGGCGCGGCGGGCGCGCAGCAACGGCAGCAGCGCCTCGAAGCCGAGGCGGGCCTCGACGCGGCTCGGGGTGCGCAGGCTGAGCGCCTCGCCGCTGCGCCGGTCGTGGTCGACGACCGGGCCGCGCGGGGTCTCGATGATCTCGACCGGCTCGGGGGCGGCGCCCCGGACCTCGATCTCCTCGACGTGGCGTGCCACGGGTGTCCACCCGTCCGGGTCGCGTACCAGCACCCGGTCACCGTCGCGACGGAGCTGCTCGCGGTAGAGGTCCTGGTAGTCGGCCATCGCGTTGGTGACGGCCCAGGCGACGTGCCCGGTGTGCCCGAAGTGCGGCAGCCCGGGCACCCCGGGGAAGGCGAGGCCGACCACGTCGAACGCGGGGCAGGCCAGCCGGATCTGCTGGTAGACGCCGGGCAGTTCGAGCAGCCGGTGCGGGTCGCCGGCGAGCACCGGGCCGCGCCCGGCGCCCGGGTCGGCGGGCAGCGCCCAGGCGTTGCTGCCGGACGCCGCCGGCCCCTGCACCGAGAACAGCCCGACCGCCTCGGGGCCGAGCGTGCGCGCGACGTGCGCGTGCCAGAGCTTGTTCGGGAAGGTGGAGAAGAGCACGTGCTGGACGAGGAAGACGCCCAGCGGCGACCAGGGCTGCCACGGGTCCGGCGTGCTGCCGGTCGCGGTGAACTCGGGTGCGACGGCGGCGCCCTCGGCCAGCCCGGCGTTGACGCCGTCGACGTACGCCTCGACCCACCGGCGGGTCGCCGGGTCCAGGCGCTCGTGGCAGCGCCGGGCGGTGTCGTCCAGCCGGGCCCGGCGGGCGAACCGGTCCCACGGCAGCTCGGCGGGACCGACGTGGGCGGCCAGCCGGCCCTCGGCGCGCCACCGCTCGACGCAGATCTGCCAGGCCCGGTCGTGTGCGGTGACGCGGCCCTGCAGGTGGGCGAGCGCGTCGACGTCGTCCGCCCAGAGCTGGGGTACGCCCCACGGGTCGCGTTCGACGCGCGTCGCGGGGCCGGGCCCCGGGGCGGCGTTTCTTCGGATGGTCAACTTAGGTTACCCTTCCCTAACTGAGGCTGACCTTACCTGGAGGGGTTCGTGAAACGGAACTGGGAGGGCCTGGTGCTCAAGGCCATGGGGGGTCGGGACTTCCGGCTCACCGTGCTGGGCACCGAGTCGGTCGACGGGCACTACCAGCGCCTGCTCCTCGACGACGGCGGGTTGCTGGCGGCCTGCGGCACGCACCCGACGATGTGGATCCGGCTGTGGTTCGACAACGACGGCCGGGCGCACCAGCGCGCCTACACCCTGGTCGACCCGGAGCCGACCGCCGGGCGGTTCACCCTGGAGTTCGCCGTCCACGACGGCTGCGCCGCCCGCTGGGCCACCACCGCCCGGGTCGGCGACACCATCGCCGCGACCGTGCAGGGCAGCGCGTTCCACCTGCCCGACCCGACGCCGGAGCACCTCTACCTGATCGGCGACGCGGCCTCGCTGCCGGCGGTCAACAGCCTCCTCGACGCCGGCGCCGAGATCCCGGCGACGGTCTGGCTGGAGTACGCCCACGAGGGTGAGAAGGCGCTGGCCCCGCGCGCCCGGGCCCACCACACGGTGACCTGGGTGCCGCGCCGCGACGACGGCCGGCACCTGGTCGACACCGTCTGCGCGGCGCTGCCCGCCGGCGAGCGGGCGCACTACTGGGTGGCCTGCGAGGCGGCGAGCACCCGCGGCATCACCCGGCACCTGCGACGCACGCTCGGCGTCGGCAAGCACCAGCTCACCTCGCTCGCCTACTGGCGGGCCGTCTGATGGGCCGCCTCGGCACGCTCACCGCGCTCTACGTCACGCAGTATCTCGGCATCGGTTTCATCACCGTCGGGCTGACCGCCATCCTGCGCGACGGCGGCACCTCGCTGGACACGCTCGCGCTGCTTCAGGTGGTCGGTCTGATCTGGCCGATCAAGTTCCTGTGGGCGCCGATCCTCGACCGCTACGGCTCCCGGCACCGCGGTCACTACCGCTCCTGGCTGCTGGTGTTGCAGACCGCGCTGGTGCTGACCCTGCTGGCGCTGCTGCCGTTCACCCGCCCGGCCGAGAGCCTCGGCCCGGTCATCGCCCTCTGCGCCGCGTTCGTGTTCTTCTCCGCGACCCAGGACATCGCCGCCGACGCGGTGGCGGTGCGGCTGCTCGCCGCGGCGGACCGGGGCACCGGCAACGGCATCCAGGTGGCGGCGAGCTACCTGGGCAACCTGCTCGGCGGTGGGGCCTGCGTGCTGGTCTACGACCGTTTCGGCTGGGCCCCGGCGGTCGGACTGCTGGCCGCGCTGACCGCGGTCGGGCTGCTGGTGGTGTGGCAGTTCCGGGAGCCGGAACGTACCGACCGGGTGGTCCGCGTCGGCGCCGCGTACCGGGCGTTGCTCTCGGTGTTCGGCCAGCCCGGCTGCCGGTGGTGGACCTTCGGCGTGGTGCCGCTGGTCTACGTCGGCGCGGGCATGGCGTACGCGTTGGTGACGCCCGCGCTGGTGGACGCCGGCTGGTCGCTGGGCCGCATCGGCGTGGTGACCGGCGTGGTGACCAGCGTGCCGGCGATCGCGGCCGGCCTGGTCGCGGGCCTCGGCATCGGCCGGTTCGGCCGGGCCGGCGTGCTGGTGGCCGGTGGGGTCACCCTGGCGCTGTCCACCGTGGCGTTGCTGCCGCTGATGCGCGGCCACGCGCCGCTGGGCGGCACGGTCGCCGCGCTCGGCTTCTTCCTGGCCGCCTACACCATCGCCAACGTGGTGCTCTACACGGTCAACATGGACTACTCCCGGCCGGGCAGCGGCGGCACCGACTTCACCGTGCTGTCGTCGTTCGGGCTGGTCTGCTCGTTCGTGGCCGCCTCGCTCGGACTCGCCGCGGCCGAGCGGTTCGGCTACCCGGCGGTGGCGCTGGCGTCGCTCGTGCTGGTTGCGGCCGGGGTCGCGGTGGGCGTGACGCATCAGCGGCGCTTCCCGCCGGCCGGCCCGGCCCGCGAGCCGGCGACCGCCGTGTCGGACTTGATTGTTAGGTAAGCCTAACCTAATCTGATCTCCGCGTGGCTCCGGTCGCGCTCCCTGTCCGCACGACCACTGGGACGTCGCATGAGTTCGAACGGCAGCGCAGCGCGCGACCACCTGTTCAACGCCGGCTCGCTCGGGCGCTACCGGGACGTGCTGGCGCGCGGCGTCGACCGCGTCGCCCGCCGGGTGGGCGACGCCGACCGGCCGTGCACCGGCGTCGGGCCGGAAGCGCTGGCGCCGCTGGTCGGCGGCATCGACCTGGACCGGCCGCTGGGCGACACCGACGCCGCCCTCGACGAGCTGCACGACGTCTGGCTACGCGACGCGGTGTGGTTCCACCACCCGCGCTACCTGGCCCACCTGAACTGCCCGGTGGTCATCCCGGCGCTGCTCGGCGAGGCGGTGCTCAGCGCGGTCAACTCCTCGCTGGACACCTGGGACCAGAGCGTCGGGGCCACCCTCGTCGAGCGGCGGCTGATCCGCTGGACGGCCGACCGGATCGGTCTCGACGCGACCGCCGACGGCGTGTTCACCAGCGGCGGCACCCAGTCCAACCTCCACGCGATGCTGCTGGCCCGGGAGGAGACGCACCGCCGGGTGGTCGGCGGCGTCACCACCCGGCCGACCCGCCCCGAGGTGCTGGACCGCCTCCGGATCATCACCTCGGCGGCCGGTCACTTCAGCGTCCAGAAGGCGGCCAAGCTGCTCGGCCTGGCCGCCGACGCGGTGCTCACCGTGCCCACCGACGCCGGCCGCCGGATGCGCACCGACGAGCTGGCCCGCACCATCGACCGCTGCCGGCGCGACGGGCAGCAGGTGATGGCGGTCGTCGCCACCGCCGGCACCACCGACTTCGGCACCATCGACCCGCTGCCCGAGATCGCCGACATCTGCACCGCCGCCGGCGTCTGGCTGCACGTCGACGCCGCGTACGGCTGCGGGTTGCTGGTCTCCCCCACCCGCCGGCACCTGCTCGACGGCATCGAGCGGGCCACCTCGGTCACCGTCGACTACCACAAGTCGTTCTTCCAGCCGGTCAGCTCCAGCGCGCTGCTGGTGCGCGACGGCCGGACGCTGCGCCACGCCACCTGGCACGCCGACTACCTCAACCCGGCCCGCGCGGTCGAGCAGGGCATCCCGAACCAGGTCGACAAGAGCCTCCAGACCACCCGCCGCTTCGACGCGTGCAAGCTCTGGCTGACGCTGCGGATCATGGGGCCGGACGCGATCGGCGCGCTCTTCGACCAGGTGGTCGACCTCGCCGCCGACGCCTGGCGGCTGCTCGACGCCGACCCCCGGTTCGAGGTGGCGGCCCGCTCCCAGCTCAGCACCGTGGTCTTCCGCCACCTGCCGCCCGGCGCCGCGCCCAACCTGGTCGACGAGGCCAACCTGCACGCCCGCGAGGCGCTGGCCACCTCCGGCGCGGCCCTGGTCGCCGGCACCAAGGTCGACGGCGCGCACTGGCTGAAGCTCACCCTGCTCAACCCGGAGACCACGGTGGAGGACGTAGCCCACGTGCTCGACCTGATCGCCGGCCACGCCGCCTGGTACGCCGGGACCGCCGCCACGCTGTCCCCGGTCGGGTGAGCAGAGACGTGCCGGACTTCATCGCGATCGGCCTCGGCCCGTACAACCTCGGCCTGGCCTGCCTCACCGCCCCGATCGACGACCTCGACGGGCTGTTCCTGGAGGCCCGGGACAGCGTCGCCTGGCACCCCGGGATGCTGCTCGAATCGACCCGGCTGCAGACGCCGTTCATCGCCGACCTGGTCACGCTCGCGGACCCGACCTCCCCGTACTCGTTCCTCAGCTATCTGAAGGAGACCGGCCGGCTCTACCCGTTCTACATCCGGGAGAGCTTCTTCCCGCTGCGCCCGGAGTACGACGACTACTGCCGCTGGGCCGCCGGCAAGCTGCCCAACCTGCGCTTCCGGCACACCGTCACGCGGGTCGAGTACGACGCCGGCCACTACGTGGTGCACGCCGACACCCCGGACGGGCCGGTCACCCACCGGGCGCGACACCTGGTCCTCGGCACCGGCACCCCGCCCTACCTGCCGCCGGCCTGCGCCGGGCTCGGCGGCGACCTCATCCACAACTCGCGCTACCGGGAACACCGCGAGGCGCTGCGGGCCAAGCGCAGCATCACCGTCGTCGGCAGCGGCCAGAGCGCCGCCGAGATCTACCACGACCTGCTCGGCGACATCGACACTCACGGCTACCAGCTCACCTGGGTGACCCGCTCGCCGCGGTTCTTCCCGCTGGAATACACCAAGCTGACGCTGGAGATGACCTCGCCGGACTACGTGGACTACTTCCACGCGCTGCCCGAGCCGACCCGCTACCGGCTGGAAGCCGCGCAGAAGCCGCTGTTCAAGGGCATCAACGCCGATCTGATCAACGACATCTACGACACGCTCTACGCCAAGAGCCTGTACGGGCCGGCGCCGACCCGGCTGCTGACCAACACCGAGCTGGTCGACGCCGAGCACACCGACGGCCGCTACCGGCTCGGGCTGCGCCACATCGAGCAGGACCGCGCGTACACGCTGGACACCGAGGGCCTCGTGCTGGCCACCGGCTACCACTACCGGGTGCCGGAGTTCCTCGCCCCGGTGCGCGACCGCCTGCGCTTCGACGCCCACGGCCGCTTCGACGTGGCCCGCAACTACAGCGTCGACCACACCGGCCGGGGCGTGTTCCTGCAGAACGGCGGCACGCACACGCACAGCATCACCTCCCCCGACCTGGGCATGGGCCCGTACCGCAACTCGTGGATCATCCGGGAGCTGACCGGCCGGGAGCACTACCCGATCGAGCAGACGATCGCGTTCCAGCAGTTCGGGGTGCACCAATGAGCGGCTTCGCCCACGTCGACCGGCGGCTCGGTGAGTTCACCCTGCGCCCGCTGGACCCCGACGCCGACGCGGCGCTGCTGCACCGGTGGGTCACCCACCCGAAGGCCGCGTTCTGGCTGATGGCCGACGCCGACGTGGCGGGCGTCGCGCGGGAGTACCGGCGGATCGCCGCACACCCGCACCACGACGCGCACCTCGGGTCGTGGCGGGGCCGGCCCGCGTTCCTCGCCGAACGGTACGACCCGGCCCGGGTCGAGCTGGCCGGGTTGTACGACGCCGAACCCGGCGACGTCGGCATGCACTTCCTCTGCGCGCCCACCGACACCCCGGCGCACGGCTTCGGCCGGGCGGTCATCACCACGGTGCTGACCTGGCTGTTCGCCGACCCGGCGACCCACCGGGTGGTGGTGGAGCCGGACGTGCGCAACACCGCCGTGCACGCGCTCAACGCCGCCGTCGGCTTCACCGTCGTCGGCGAGATCCGCAAGCCGGAGAAGGACGCCCTGCTCAGCGTCTGCACCCGGGACCAGTTCCGCGCGGCCGTCGACAGGGCCGCCCACGAAGGAGACGTACCCGCGTGAACCCCACCGCATCCGTGGACCACCTGACCCCCGACGCCTGGGCGACGGCCAACCGGCTGCTGGTGCGCAAGGCACTCGCCGAGTTCGCCCACGAGCGCCTGATCGACCCCGAGCCGGCCGGCCCCGGCCGGTGGGTGGTGCGCGGCGGCGACGGCACGGTGGAGTACCGGTTCGCCGCGCAGCGGCTCGCGCTCGACCACTGGCAGGTCGACGCCGCCAGCATCACCCGCCGGCGCGGCGGCGTCGAACTGCCGCCCGACGCGGTCGACCTCTGCCTGGAGCTGCGTGGCGCGCTCGGCCTCACCGACGCGGTCCTGCCGGTCTACCTGGAGGAGATCACCTCGACGCTCGCCGGCACCGCCTACAAGCTCGGCAAGCCGGCGGTCACCGCCGCGGAGCTGGCCGCCGCCGACTTCCAGGCGATCGAGACCGGCATGACCGAGGGCCACCCCTGCTTCGTGGCCAACAACGGCCGCATCGGCTTCGGCGTCGACGAATACCACAGGTACGCCCCGGAGACCGCCGCGCCGGTACGGCTGCTCTGGCTGGCCGCGCACCGCGACCGGACCACGTTCACCTGCGCCGCCGACCTGGACTACGACACCCTCGTCCGCGCCGAGCTGGGCGCGGACACCCTGGACCGGTTCACCACCACGCTCACCGGCCTGGGCCTCGACCCGGACGACTACCTGCTGATCCCGGTGCACCCGTGGCAGTGGTGGAACCGGCTCGCGGTCACGTTCGCCGGGGAGGTCGCCCGGCGCCGGCTGGTCTGCCTCGGTGAGGGGCCGGACGACTACCTCGCCCAGCAGTCCATCCGCACGTTCTTCAACGTCACCGACCCGGCGAGGCACTACGTCAAGACCGCGCTCTCGGTGCTGAACATGGGCTTCCTGCGCGGGCTGTCCGCCGCGTACATGGAGGCGACGCCGGCGATCAACGACTGGCTGGCGGGGCTGATCGACGGCGACCCGGTGCTCAAGCGCACCGGCCTGTCGATCATCCGGGAACGCGCCGCGATCGGCTACCGGCACCGGCAGTACGAGGCGGCGACCGCGCCCGGGTCGCCGTACCGGAAGATGCTGGCCGCGCTCTGGCGGGAGAGCCCGGCGCCCGGCCTGGAGCCCGGCCGGCGGCTGGCCACCATGGCCTCGCTGCTGCACCTCGACCGGGACGGCCGCTCACTGGCCGCGGCGCTGATCGCGCGGTCGGGTCTGCCGCCGGCTCGCTGGCTGCGGCACTACCTGGACGCCTACCTGGTGCCGCTGCTGCACAGCCTCTACGCCCACGATCTGGCGTTCATGCCGCACGGCGAGAACGTCATCCTGGTGCTCGACGGCGACGTGGTCGAGCGGGTGGTGTTCAAGGACATCGCCGAGGAGATCGTGGTGACGGACCCGGACGCCGACCTGCCGGAGCCGGTCCGCCGGATCCGGGCCGCAGTCCCCGACGACGAGAAGATCCTGGCCGTCTTCACCGACGTGTTCGACTGCTTCCTGCGCCACCTGAGCGCCGCCCTGCACACCGTCGGCGTGCTGGACCAGGACGACTTCTGGCGCACCGTGGCCGAGTGCGCCACCGGCTACGCCGCGACGGTGCCGCACCTGGCCGAGCGGCTGCGCCGGCACGACCTGTTCACGCCGGAGTTCCCACTGTCCTGCCTCAACCGGCTCCAGCTCCGGAACAACCAACAGATGGTGGACCTGGCCGACCCGTCCGCCGCGTTGCAGTTCGCCGGCTCGCTGACCAACCCCCTCGCCCGTTTCGCGCCGCCGCGATGAGCGCCGGCCCGGCCACGGTGAAGGCCGGCCGGGCCGCCCCGGCTCCGGTGCCGCACCGCTGGCTGATCCTGGCGGTGCTCTGCCTGGCCCAGCTCGTCGTGGTGCTGGACAACACCGTGCTGACCGTGGCCGTTCCGGTGCTCACGGTCGAGCTGGGCGCCGGCACCGCCGACGTGCAGTGGATCATCAACGCGTACGCGGTGGTGCTGTCCGGCCTGCTGCTGAGCGCCGGCAGCGCCGCCGACCGGTACGGACGCCGGCGGATGCTGCTGCTCGGGCTGGCGCTGTTCGGATCCGGCTCGGCCGCCGCCGGGCTCGCCCGCACCGCCGAGCAGCTCATCGCGGCCCGGGCCGGTATGGGGGTGGGCGGCGCACTGTTGCTGACCGCCACGCTGGCCGTCGCCATGCAGGTCTTCGACACCGCCGAGCGGTCCCGGGCGATCGGCGTCTGGGCGGCGACCAGTGCGCTGGGCTTCGCCGCCGGGCCGCCGATCGGCGGACTCGTGCTGGCCCACCTGCCGTGGGGTGCGATCTTTCTGATGAACGTCCCGATCGTGCTGGTCTGCCTGCTCGCCGGCCGGGCGCTGGTGCCGGAGTCGCGGAACCCGGCCGGCGGGCGGCTCGACCTGGGCGGGGTGGCGTTGTCCACCGCCGGCCTGACCGCGATCGTCTGGGCGATCATCTCGGGTCCCGAGCGTGGGTGGACGTCGGCGGCGGTGCTCGGCGTCGGCGCGGCCGGGGTACTGCTGCTGGCGCTGTTCGTCGGTTGGGAGCGCCGGGTCGCCCGTCCGATGCTGGACCTGCGCTTCTTCCGGGACCGCCGCTTCGTCGGGGCGGTCTGCGGCGTCGTGCTGATCACGTTCGGCGCCACCGGCGCGCTGTTCCTGCTCACCCAGCACCTGCAGTTCGTCCGAGGCTATCCGGCCTGGGAGGCGGGACTGCGGATGGCGCCGTTCGCCCTGTCCATCGTGGTGCTCAACGTCGGCGGCGTCGCCGCGCTGGTGATCCGCCGGCTCGGGCTGCCGGCCGCCGTCGCGGTCGGGATGACCCTGCTGGCCGGTGGCCTGACGCTGGTCACCCACGGCCCGTCCGACGGCTACGGCACGCTGCTGGCCGGGTTGCTGGTCATGGGCGCCGGCTGCGCGCTGGCGAACCCGGCCATCGTCGAGGCGGTGATGGGTGCGATCCCCACCGACCAGGCCGGTGCCGGCGCGGGAGTGGACGGCACCATGACCGAGGTCGGCAGCAGCCTCGGCGTGGCCGTGCTGGGGGCGGTGCTCAACGCCCGGTTCGGCGCGCTGCTGCCGACCGCGCTCGCCGGCGCGGGCTCGTTCCCGGCGGCGCTGGCCGCCGCCGGCCCGGACCGGGAACTGGTGCGCGTCGCCTTCGCCGAGGCGTTGCGGACCGGCCAGACCGTGGGTGCGGTCGCGGTCCTGACGGGCGGGCTGGTGGCGGCCACCCTGCTGCGCCGCGCCGAGCGGCACCACCGTCGCACCGACCGGCGCGGGCCGGCCAGCACTCGGCCCGACCGGCCCGCCAGTAGCCCAGAAACGCCACCGCCCGCCGGTCGAGCCCCGGTCGGTCACCAGGTGCCCGCTCCGCGGGGTGGGCGGCACGGAGCTAGAGGGAGACCACGCGACCGCCGAGGGTGACGACCAGGCGGCCGTCGGCGGCGAAGGACCAGCCGAGAGCACCGGAGTAGGTGGCGCAGCGGGAACCGTTGGAGCCGGACCAGAACTGGTTCGAGCTGTCCACGTTGCCGACCGTCTTGTCGTTCGAGCCGCTGCCGCTGCGGCAGGACGTGTTGTTGCGGAAGACCGAGGTGCCGGCATCGAACGAGAAGTTGCGCTCGGTGTTGTCGATGCTCAGGTTGTGGGAGACCGTCATCGTGCCGGGGTTCCGGTTGTAGGTGAAGCCGTGCTTGCCGTTGCGGTAGGCGATGGTGCGCCGGACGGTGTGGTTGACCGCGATGTCCTCGCCGCCGAGCTTGAAGCCGTTGCGGTCACCGTTGCCGTTCTGGGTGCCGTTGCTGAGCGTGCCGTTGTGGTAGGAGAGCGAGTCCTCGATGGTCACCGCGCCGATCGCGCCGGTGTCGGTCTTCGTGTAGAGGTCCCAGCCGTCGTCGATGTTGTGGTGCGAGACCGCGTACCGGAAGACGTTGCCCCCGCCGACGGTGAGCTTGGCGGCGAACCCGTCGGCGTCCTCGCCGTCGGAGTCGGCGTTGTCGTGCGACTCGACGCTGAGCATCAGGTTGTTCGCCGGCCACTGGTCACGTGGGGTGCTCGACGAGATCCGGGACAGTTGCAGGCCGGTGTCGCGGTTGAAGCGGGTCACGGTCCGCTCGATGATGTTGTTGCTACCGCCGACGAAGATGCCGTTGTCACCGGCACGTTCGACCACGATCCCCCGCACGTGCCAGTAGGACGCGTTCAGCGACAGCCCCCGGTTGGCGGGATCTTCACCCATTGCGGAGAAGTTGAGGATCGGCGTCTCGCCCGGGTAGGCGTACAGATTCTTGCGGGCGTTCGCGGTGCCGTTGTTGCCGGCGGCGATGGTGACGGTCTGGGCCAGGCTGTAGGTGCCACCGCGCAGGTAGACGGTGCCGCCCGCGCCGACCCGGGTGATCGCCGCGGCGATCGTGGTGGGGTTCGCCTGGGTGCCGGCCGCGCCGGCGGTGCCGTTCGGTGCGGCGTACACCGCTCCGCTCGTCGGCGGCGGGGTCGTCGGCGGCGGGGTCGTGGGCGGCGGGGGTGGGGTCGTCGGGGCCGGCGGCGGGGTGCTGGTCGCGCCGGGGTCGGTGGGGATCGTCGCACCGGCGCAGGTGACGCCGTTGACCGCGAACGACGTCGGCTTCGGGTTGCTGGTGCTGTTCCAGGCTCCGTTGAAGCCGAACGAGGTGGTGGCGTTGGTGCCGAGGCTGCCGTTGTAGCTGACGTTGGCGGCCCGCACCGACGCGCCGGTCTGGGTGATGTCGGCGCTCCACGCCTGGCTGACGCTCTGCCCGGCGGCGAAGGACCAGGTGACGATCCAGCCGTTGAGCGGGTCGCCGAGGTTGGTGAGGTTGACGTTGGCGGTGAAGCCGCCGGACCACTGCGCGGTGACCGAGTAGTCGATCCGGCAGCCGGCGGCCGCCTGGGCGGCGGTCGCGCCGATGGTGAGGCCGGAGGCGGCGAGCGTCGCCGCCGCGGCCGCGGACGTCCACAACGCCGTACGGCGCCGTCGGTTGATCATGGTGGTTCTCCTGCGGGTGGCGGGTGGATGCCGCGCCGCATCCGCACCGATGCCCGGTCGGTGCGGTCGGCGGGTCTTTTCCTGCCCCGGACATCCGTGCTCGACGGACCCGTGGCGCCTCCCCGCGCAGAAAGCGCTTTCACCAGAGGCTACTGACACATGTCGATCCGGTCAATCGGGTTACCGGACGCTGAACGATCCGGCGACCTGCCCGGCATCGCTGGAGCCGAACTGCCGGACCGGCCGCGGCCGGCGCTCACAGTGGACCCAGCACCACCGCCGGATCGGCGTCCAGCGCCAGCGTCTCCAGCACGGTGAGCAGTTGGCGCTCCTCGTACCGGAAGTGCGACTCCATGATCGCCGCCACGCCGTCCAGGTGCCGGCTCAGCTGCACCGGTGCGGCACCCCGGGCCACCGCGGCGGACAGCCCGGCCAGCAGGCGCCCGATCACCGAGTGGTCCTGCCGCAGGCGGCGCAGGGTGTCGCGCAGCTCCGGGTGCTGAGCCGCGATCGCCGGGAACAGGTCCCGGTCCTCGCCCTCGTGGTGCGCGGTGAGCGCGGCACAGAACCCGTGACAGAACACCAGCAGGTCGCGGGCGGCCGGCCCGGCCGCCTCGCCGTCGGCCAACGCCTCGCGGGTGACCCGCAACGCCTCGCGCAGCCGTTCGTGCACGCTGTGCAACTCTCGACTCCAGGCCACCAGCCTGGCTTGCTCGCCGTCACGCATCGGGTGACGGCGAAGGGACGACGATTGTCAACGTCGCGCTCCCTCGCGGTCCGGCGCCTCCATGCCTGACACGGTCTGCCACCGGCACGCGACGCTGGTGCGAGCCTACCGGGTTCGCGCCTGCCGGGCCGCGTCGAGGAGCCTGTGGGCGACCGACCGCACCGGCAGGGGTTCAGGACGACCGTCGCGACGGCGAGCACGACCCGTGGTACGCCGGCCCGGCCGCCGCCCCGGCCGAACCGGCGGTGATGATCAGGCGTCGCGGCGGCGCAGCAGGAACAGCGCGGCGCCGAGCAGGACGAGCAGCCAGGCTGCGAGGACGGCCGCGCCGGCGCCCGGGGCGAGCAGGTCGCCGCCCCCGCCGACGCTCATCAGCGCCTGCCCGGCCTGCGACGGCAGGTACGGTGAGATCCGCTCCGACCAGCTCTCCGGCAGCAGCGACACCACGCCGGGCACCACCAGCAGAAGCGCGACCACGCTCGTCAACGCGCCGGCGGTGGTGCGCAGCAGCGCGCCGAGCGCCGCGCCGAGCACGCCGACCGCGGCGAGGTAGACCGCCGTGCCGAGCACCGCGCGCGGCACGCCGGCATCGGCGAGGGAGATGCCCTGGTCGCCCAGGATCGCCTGCCCGCCGAGGAAGGTGAGCAGCGCGGCGGGCGTCAGCACGGCCAGCGACACGCCGGCCAGCACGACTGCCTTCGCGGCGAGCACCGGCCAGCGGGCAGGCACCGCGGCGAGGGACGTACGGATCATGCCGGTGCTGTACTCGCCCGCGGTCAGCAGCACGCCGAGCGTGCCGATGAGCAGTTGGGCGAGGTTGGCACCGCCGAGGCTGGCGCCGAGCGGGTCGAGCGACGAGGGCCCGCCGGGTGGCGCCGGCGTGCCCGGCTCGATCGTCGCGTCGGCGAGGAACGCCGAGAAGCCGAGCCCGAGGGCGGCGAACACGACCACCGTGGCGGCCAGCATGATCAGCGTCGAGCGCAGCGACCGGAACTTGATCCATTCGGCGCGGACCACCCGGAGTCCGGTGATCCGGGCGTCGGCGGCGACGGTGGTGGCGGGTGGGGCAGCGCTGGTCATCGGGCGGCTCCTTCGGTGGCGCCGGCATACTCGACGGCGTCGCGGGTCATCGTCATGAACGCCTCTTCGAGGGACGCCTCGGCGGCGGTCAGTTCGTGCAGGGTGAGCCCGGCGGCGGCGGCCCGGTCGCCGATCACCTCGGGGCGCAGGCCGCTGACCTCCAGCACCCCGGGTTCGCCGCCGGTGATGGTCACCTCCGGGCCGGCCAGCAGGTCACGCAGTGCGGTGGCCTGGGGGGAGCGCACCCGCACGGTGCCGCGGGAGGCGCGGCGGGTGAACTCGGCGAGCGGCACGTCGGCGATCAGCCGGCCCCGGCCGACCACGATCAGGTGCTCGGCGGTCTGGGCCATCTCGCTCATCAGGTGCGAGGACACGAAGACCGTCCGGCCCTCGGCGGCGAGGCCCTTGAGCAGGCCGCGGATCCACCGGATGCCGTCGGGGTCGAGGCCGTTCACCGGTTCGTCGAGCATCACGACCGCGGGGTCGCCGAGCAGCGCGGCGGCGATGCCCAGTCGCTGGCCCATGCCGAGGGAGAATCCGCCGGCCCGACGGTCGGCCACCTCCCGCAGCCCGACCAGGTCGATCACCTCGTCGACGCGGCGGCGGCCGATGCCGTGGGTGGCGGCCACCGCGAGCAGGTGGTTGCGGGCGGACCGGCCGGTGTGCACCGCCTTGGCCTCCAGCAGCGCGCCGACCTGGCGAAGGGGGTCCCGGTGCTCGACGTAGCGGCGGCCGTTGACGCGTACGGTCCCGGCGGTCGGCGCGTCCAGGCCGAGGATCATCCGCATGGTGGTGGACTTGCCGGCTCCGTTGGGACCGAGGAAACCGGTCACCACGCCGGGCCGGACGGTGAAGGTCAGCGCGTCGACGGCGAGCTTGTCGCCGTACCGCTTGCTCAGGTCAGAGGCTTCGATCATGTGCCCAACAGTGGCCCGCGTACCCCCCTCGGCGCGTCGGCCGGGCGCGGACACCTGCGCGTACCGCGGCGGCGGTACGCGGGCGGCCCGGCTACCGCGGCGGCGGGTCGGCCCGGACCAGCCCACTCTGGTAGGCGAGCACCACCAGTTGGGCCCGGTCCCGGGCGTCGAGCTTGGCCATGGCGCGGTTGACGTGGGTCTTGGCGGTCAGCGGGGAGACCACCAACCGTTGGGCGATCTGCTCGTTGCTCAGCCCGGTGGCGACCAGCGCGACCACCTCGCGTTCCCGCTCGGTGAGCACCCGCAGCCGCTCCGGGGTGGCCCCGGGTCGCGCCTCGGGCTGGGCCAGGAAGCGGGCGATCAGCCCGCGGGTGGCCTTCGGCGACAGCAGCGCGTCCCCGGCGGCCACGGTACGGATCGCGTCGAGCAGCTCGACCGGCTCCACGCCCTTGCCGAGGAAGCCGCTGGCGCCGGCGCGCAACGCCTCGAAGACGTACTCGTCCACCTCGAAGGTGGTCAGGATCAGCACCCGTACGCCGGCCAGGTCCTCGTCGGCGGTGATCTCCCGGGTGGCGGCCAGGCCGTCGAGGTCGGGCATCCGGATGTCCATCAGCACCACGTCGGCCCGGGTGGCGCGGGCCTGTGCGACCGCCTCCCGTCCGGTGGCGGCCTCCCCCACCACGCTCAGGTCCGGGGCCGAGTCGACCAGCGCGCGGAAGCCGGCCCGGATGAGGGTCTGGTCGTCGGCGAGCAGCACCCGGACGCTCATGCCGAGCTGGCCGGGCATGCCCGCACGGCCCTCGCTCCGCTCGGTGCGTTCGCTCATGCCGCCTCCTGCGGGATGCCGGCGGGCAGTTCCGCGCGGACCCGGAAGCCGCCGTCGGGCCGGGGGCCGGCGTGGAACACGCCGCCCACCGCCTCGGCGCGCTCGCGCATGCCGAGCAGGCCGAGGCCGGATCCCGGGTCGCCGGGCGTGCGCGGACCGGGCCCGTCGTCGCGGATCTCCACCACCACGCCGGCGTCGGTGTAGGCCACGCCGACCGTGACGGTCGCGCCCGGCGCGTGCCGGTGGGCGTTGGTCAGGGATTCCTGGACGATCCGGTAGGCCGCCACGTCGACCGCGCTCGGCAGCGGCCGGGGCCGTCCGGTCAGCTTCCAGCGCACCGGCTGGGCGGCGGCGAAGCCGTCGACGAGGGCGTCCAGCCGGTCCAGGCCGGGTGCCGGCTCGGTCGGCGCGTCCGGCTCGCCGCGGCGGAGCAGGCCGAGCAGGGTGGCCAGCTCGTCAAGCACGGTGCGGGCGGCGGACCGGACGTGTCCGAGGGCTTCCTCGGCCGCGTCCGGCCGCGCCCGCAGCAGGTGCCCGGCCACGCCGGCCTGCACGTTGATCAGCGCGATGTGGTGGGCCACCACGTCGTGCAGCTCCCGGGCGATGCGCAGGCGCTCCTCCGCGACCCGGCGACGGGCCTCCTCCTCGCGGGTCCGCTCGGCCCGGCGCGCCCGCTCCTGGAGCACCGCGACATACGCCCGCCGGCTGCGCACCGCGTCGCCGGCCGCCACCGCGACGCCGAACCAGAGCAGCAGCACCACGACCGCCGGGTCCAGCCAGCCCACGCCGAGCGCGACGACCGCGCCGCCACCGAGGAGCAGCCCGCTCGCCGCGCCGGCCGCCACGGCGGTCCGTCGGTCGGTGCGGGTGGCGACCGTGTACGCGGCCAGCGCCACGGTCAGTACGAACGGCCCGCGTGCCTGTTGCACCAGCAGCGCGGTCGCCGCGGCGGCGGTCACCACCGCGAGCACCGGCAGCGGGTGACGGCGGCGCAGCACCAGCGCGCCGCAGCCGGCCAGCGCGAGCAGCACCGCGCCGGCGGTCAGCGGGTCGCGTGGCGGCCCGCCGGGCGGGTTCACCGGTAGCAGGCTGACCACGAAGAGCAGGGCGGCCAGCAGGGCGTCGACCCCGATCGGGTGTTCCCGGGCCACCCGACGCCACCGCGCGAGGCGTCCCATGCGGTCACCGTACGGCACCGGCCGGGCGACGGGACGCAACGGCGGCCACGATCGACAGCCGCCACTCCTTTCCGCTACGCATCCGTAGCGTTATGCTGCGGGCATGCGATTGAACGGCCCGGTCCTGGTCACCGGCGCGACCGGCAACGTCGGTGGCGCCGTCGCCCGCTCGTTGCAGGCCGCCGGCATCGCGCCGCGGGTCGCCGGCACCGACGTCGCCCGGCTGCGGGCGCGCTTCCCCGGCGTACCGGCGGCTCACCTGGACTTCGGCGAGCCGGGCACCTTCGACGCCGCGCTGGCCGGCGCGGCCGGGTTGTTCCTGATCCGCCCGCCCCGGATCGCCCGGGTGGGCCCCACGCTGAACGCGCTCGTCGACCACGCCGTGCGCCACCGGGTGGCGCACGTGGTGTTCGCCTCGGTCGCCGGCGCGGACCGCAACCCGGTGGTGCCGCACCACCGCATCGAGCGCCACCTGCGCGCCAGCGGCCTGCCGAACACCATCCTGCGGCCCGGCTTCTTCGCCCAGAACCTCGCCGACGCCTACGGTCGGGACATCCGCGACGACGGGCGGATCTACCTGCCCGCCGCCGCCGGCCGGGTCGCCTTCGTGGACACCCGCGACATCGGTGACGCGGCGGCGGCCGTCTTCGCCGACCCGACCGCGCACCGGGGCGCCGCGCACACCCTGACCGGGCCGCAGGCGCTCGACTTCACCCAGGTGGCGGCGCTGCTCACCGAGGTGCTCGGGCGGCCGGTGCGCTACCAGCCGGCGAGCGTCGCCGGCTATCTGCGGCACCTGCGCCGACGGCGGGTTCCGGTGACGCAGGCGCTGGTGCAGACCGTGCTGCACGCCGGCCTGCGCCGGGGTCAGGCGGAGCGGGTGGACCCCGCGCTGCCCCTGCTGCTCGGGCGGCCGGCGCGCACCCTGCGCGAGTACGTGACCGAGCACCGCGACGTGTGGCGGTGGACGCCTGCGTCGGAGCCGCCGAAGATGTCGGAATGACCCCGGCGACCGACCCGCGCATCCGGCGTACCCGGGCCGCCGTCCTGGGCACCGCGCTGGGCCTGCTCGTCGAACGCGGCGTCGCGGGCACCACCGTCGAGGCCGTCGCGGAACGCTCCGGGGTGGCGAAGACGACCATCTACCGGCACTGGGACGGGCAGGCGGCGCTGGTGCTCGACGCCTTCGCCAGCGTCCGGCGCCCGCCCGAGGACCCCGACACCGGCACTCTGCGCGGTGACCTGGTGGCCCTGGTCACCGGGCTGGCCGACGCGGTCTCCCGGGGGCCGGCCGCGGCGCTGTGGTTCGCGCTCGTCGACGCCGCCGAACGCGACCCGCGGCTGGCCGACCTGCACCACCGGGAGGCCGAGGCCCGGCACGCGATCATCCGGCGCGTCGTCGAGCGGGGCGTCGGCCGGGCCGAACTCCCCCGCGGCACAGACCCCGCCGAGGTGCTCGACCTGCTCGCCGGCCCGATCTTCTACCGTCGCACCACCTCCGGCGCACCGGTGGACCGGCGGTACGCCGAGCGGCTGGTCGACCGGGTCCTGCGGGCGTACCCGGCCTGAACCGGGCACGCCCGCGGGCGGTCAGTCCGGCCGACGCTGCGCGCCGAAGTAGTCGGGTCGGCTGACCCAGGCGTCGCTGACGAACATCACCCCGGGCCGCTGGGCCAGGATGTCCCGCAGACCGGTGACGACCGGCTCGGCCCGCTCGTGCGGGAGCACGGCGATGACCATGACGAGGCCGGCCCGGTCGTTGAAGAGCAGCCGACCCTCGTGGGTGCCGTGGTGGCCGAAGCCGGAGACGCCGCTGAGGCTGGTCCAGCCGCTCACGCCGGAGGCGCGCAGCAGGGTGCGGACGGCGTCGGCGTCGTCGGCGCGGGTCACCACCTCGACCTTGACCATGCGGGTCAGTCCCAGTTCGTTCATGCCGTGTACTCCTTCTCCACCCGACGCGCCGGACGGCGCGCGGGCGGCTCGGTGGCGGTTTCGGTGCCGAGGTGCGCGGCGGGCAGCGTCCGCCAGGCTCCCCCCGGCGCCGGTTCGGTCCACTCGCCGGTGCCGGGGTCGACGACGGTCAGGGACAGCCAGCCGCCGTCGACCATCTGGCGCAGGCCGGGGTTGCGGCCCAGCACGGTGTCGACGAGGTGGTGCGGGGCGCGGATCACCGCGAGCAGCCGCAGCGGGTCGTGCGCCGGCCGGGTGCCGTCGCCGACCGACTGCAGCGGCAGGCCGATACGCAGGTCGCCGCCGGATCCGGAGAGGACGCCGAGCGCGTCGCCCAGCACGGTGTGCACCGTCTTCGTGCCCGCGCCGAGCCGCTGCGGATCCACAGTCGAGAAGTAGTACTGGAGGTTGATCCAGGCGGCGACGACGAGGGGGCCGGTCATGATCGTCTCCAGTGCCGCGGCGTCGGTGTCGACGGCGCAGTCGTAGGAGTGCAGGAACGTCCGGCAGCCCAAATCGACCCCGGCGGTCAGCTCGCGAGGCGCGGCGATGAACGCGGCGTTGCCCGCCAGCGCCCACTCCGGCCGGACCTGCGCCCAGTCGGCGGCGCGCCGGGGCAGACCGTACGGGCGCGGCCGGCCGGGCAGCCGCGCGGCCCGTTCCACACGCAACCGCGCGCCCGCCTCGGCGAGCCGGCCGGACAGCTCCTCGACCGCCGGCCGCAGCCCGGCGGGGACGGCGTCCAGGTCGAACAGCCGGACCTCGTCGGTGACCGTGTCGTGTTCGCCGGCCAGCACGTGCGTGCCGTCGGGGAGGTGGATGCCGCGTTCGGCCAGGGCGGCGCGCACCTCGGGCCGGTTGAGCACCTCGGCGACCAGACGCGCGCTCACCCCGCCCCGGTTGCCGCCGCAGGCCCCGCAGTCGAGCGCGGCGGCGTACGGGTTGTTGGCGCTGGTGGCGCCGTGCCCGCAGAGCAGCACCAGCGGCGCGAAGCCGGCGGTGAGCCCGAGCGTGCGCAGCGTCGCCTCGGCGTAGTAGACCTGCTCGTCGAGCGTCATGGCGGCGGTGAGGTCGGTGGCGCCCGGTGCGGTGTGGTCCGCGGCCGGCGCGAACCGGTCGGGCGCGACGGCCCGCAGGAGCAGGGCGGCGGTGGCGAGCACGCCGCCGACCTCGACGAAGGCGAACGCGCCGACCGGGTTCGCCTTGGCGGCGGCGTACGCGCGGTGCCACGCCTGCCGCGACCGCCGCCGCCGTACCGCCCGGGCGGCCCGCGCCGACGCCGGTGACTCCGCGACCGTGGCGACCGGTCGCATCAGGACCGGGCAGCGGTCCCGGCCCCGCCGGGCGTCGGCGGCCACGGTCCGCACCGGCAGGCCGAAGAAGCCGGCGAAGCCGTACGTGTCGACCGGTCCGGTGGCCTCCAGGTGCCGGCGCAGGCCCTCGCTGCGCACGTCGATGCAGAACACCGCCTGCACGCGCGCCGGGGACCCGGCGACGGGCCGGTCCACGCGCCGGTCCAGCCGGTACCGCAGCCGGCGCCGGTAGGCGTGCTCCGCGGCGGCGAGCCACACCTCGGACTGCCGTGCCGGCGTCAGGTGCAGCGCCACGTCCCGCAGCACCGCCACGGTCTCCCCCGGCAGGCACGCCAGCGTGGCGACGTCGACGTCGAGCGCGGCGGCCAGCCGGGCGAGAACCTCCGGCGCGATCCCGGCCGTGCTCGGCAGCGGGGTGGGGGTCGCGGCGGCGACCGCGTCCAGCACCGGCGGCAGTTCCAGGTGGCGCTGGGCGGCGACACCGGCCAGCGCGTACTCGTAGGTGAGGCGCACGGCGAGCAGGTCCAGCGGGCTCACCGCCGGACCCGGTCCGGGGTGGGCCTGCGCCCAGCGGGCGTGCCCGGCCCACCCGGGCAACCGGAGCAGCGACCGGGACAGGTAGGTCGACCAGGCCGCGGGCGGCACCCCGACCGCGCGCAGGAGCACCGCGACGGCCTGTTCGGGCGCCGGGGGCAGCGCGTCGACGAGCGTCGCGAACCCGGTGACGCCCCGCCGGGCCAGGGCCGGATCGGCGCCGGCCATCCGCCGCCAGCGCGCCCAGCACCCCTCGTCGGCCGGGCCGGGGACCGGCCAGAGCGCCGCCGGGCGTCCACCGTGCGCGGCGCACCAGCCGGCCACCAGGTCGTCGACGTCCGCGGCGATCCGGGTGCCCAGCGCCCGGTCCAGCGTCTCGGCGAGCGTGCGCGGTTCGGCCTCGGGCGAGGTGCGGGCGCGGGGTCGCGCGGGCAGGTCGGCGAGCCGGCGCCGCGCCACCGCGATCAGGTCGGCCGGTGGTGGTGGCCCGTCGTGCACCGGATGGCTCAGGACGGCCAGTTGGAGTTCGGTGGCGTCGACCCGCCGGTGGCCGAGCACGACCGACCCGGTGGCGGGTGCCGGGGGAAGCACCGCGGCCAGGTCGGCCCGGAGGATCCGGCCGTCGCGCAACCGCTGCCGGTATGCGGCGGCCGGCAGGTGGGTCCGCGTCCCGGTGAGGTTCCGCAGCTCGGCGGTGGCCTCCGCGAACGGCACGCTCTCCCGGCCGGCGAGCGGGTTGACCGCGACGAAGGCGTCCAGCGGCGCGACCGCGCCGACGTGGTCGGTGGCGGCGGTCGCCGCGGCGACGACGCGGGCCCCGTCGGAGCGGTCGAGCAGGTCGGCCCGGGGCGTGGTGAGCGCGGCGGGAGCTTCGGCCGACCGCCGGCGCGGGCGCGCGCCGCCGTCGTGCCAGGCCCACCACCACAGCCCGGCGCTCCCCCGGCGACGCAGGGCGGCTCCGGCGACGCCCGACGCGACGAGCACGCCCGCCACCACGCCGACGCCGAGCACGCTCGTCCCGGTCGGCAGCGCCAGCCAGTCGGTGGCGGCCCGCCCCGCGACGAGGTATCCGCTCGCCAGCGCCGCCACCGCCCCGGTGAGGGTGAGCGCGGTGCGGGCCGGCAGCGCGCGGTCGCCGAGGGCGGACCACACGGCGGCGAGCGCGGCGGCGGCGACCAGCACGGCGCCGAGGGAGCCGCTCGCGGTGGCGCCGAGCAGCAGCTCGGTGACCAGCACGGCGGCGAGCACCACCGCCCCGGCCAGGGCTCGGGAGCGGGTCGACGGCGGGCCCGCCGGTCGGGGCGCGCCCGCGTCGCGGGCCTGTGCCTGGAGCGCGCCGCCGGCGGAGAGGAAGGCGTACGCCTTGTAGACGGCGTGCCCGACCAGGTGCACGGCGGCCAGCCCGAACGCGCCGAGCCCGCACTGGGCGAGCATGAATCCCATCTGCGCCACGGTGGACCGGGCGAGGGTGCCCTTGACGTCGGTGCGCACCGCGGCGAACAGCAGCCCCGAGACGGCGGTGACGAGACCGACGAGGACCATCGCCGGCATCATTCCGGGCGCGGCGGTCACCACCGGGGCCAACGTGATCATGAGGAAGCCGGCCACGTTGACCATGCCGGCGTGCAGGAACGCCGACACCGGGGTCGGCGCGTCCAGGGTGGACGGCAGCCAGCGGTGCGCCGGCACCTGCGCGGACCGCACCATGGCCGCCACCAGCAGCAACGCGCCGGCGATGGCGAGCAGCCACCCGGGCCGGTCGCCGACCGTGGCGCGGACCGCCGCCAGGTCGGCGTCGCCGGCCGGCGTGACCAGCAGGGCGAGGCCGCCGACCAGGGCGGCGTCGCCGGCGAGGAACAGCCGCCGGGCACGGCGTGCCGCGGCCCGGACCCGGGGCTGGTCCCGGTAGTGACCGATGAGGCCGACCAGCAGGTGCCCGGCCACGATCCAGCCGACGGCCAGTTGCACGAGGCTGGGGGCGGTGGCCATCAGCAGCGTCGCGACGGTGGCCCCCGCCACCCGCGCCTGAAGGGCGCGGGCACCCGGCTCGCCGTCAAGGTAGCGGCGGGCGTATCCGGCGACGACGGCGGCCAGCCCGCAGACGAGCAGCACGAACAGCGCGGTGAACCGGTCGACGCGGACACCGACGGAGAACGCCGGCCCGAGCGTGTCGACGCGGGTGAGCACGGCCGGCACGGGTGGGCCGGCCGCCACCCGGACGAGCAGCGCGGTGGCCGCCACCGCGCCGAGGCCGAGCAGCGCGCCTGCCACCCGGGCCGCTCGGCGCGGGTCGGGCACCGCCAGCGCGCCGAGCACCGCCGACGCGGGCCCAGCCAGGACTCCCAGAACCAGTGCGACGTCCATCGCCACCTCCCTCAGACAAGCGCACTCTATTACACGATTTGGAATTCGTGTATCGTGAGACGCACAACAGTGACTCGTCACGAGGAGCAGTGATGGACATGACCGGATCCCCGCCCCAGGGATGGCCCATCAGCCCGAGCTTCGCCCTCGCCCGGCTGCGCGCCGGCCACCACCGTTTCCGGACGGGCGCCGCGCTCGTCCCGGCGGCCCCGGCCGGAGCGCCGGTGGCCGCCGTCCTCTCCTGCGCCGATCCGCAACCGGAGCCGATGATCGTGTTCGGTGGCGCCGACGTCTTCGCGGTCCGCGCCGCCGGCCTGAGCACCGGGCCGGCGGCGCTCGGCAGCCTGGAGTACGCGGTCGGCCACCTCGGCGTGCCCCTGGTGGTGGTGCTCGGTCACACCGGCTGCTCACTGCCGCCCGGCAGCGGGCCCGAGCGGGTCCGGGCCACTCTCGCCGCCCTGCGTCGCCGTTCCGCCGTGCTCGATCAGGCGACGCGGTCCGGCCGGTGCGGACTGCACGGCATGGTCTGGCACGACGCGGCGCGCACCCTCGCCGAGGTGCGTCCCACCGCGTCGCCGGCGGCGCGGCACCTCGGCCGCCTGCGGCCACCGAACCGGGCGTCGGTGCGACAGTCCTGACCGGGTCCGGTGGTCAGGGATTGCACCGCGGGCACGCGCCGGGGTCCGCGACGCCGTGCACCGGGTGACGGGAGCGGTGCGGGCACCGCACGCATCCCCGGATCAGCAGCGCGTCGTGCCCGGTGGGTGTGCCGCAATCCCCGCAGGGCAGGCCGCCCTCCGCACCCACCGGGCCGAATCCGGGCGCGGCGCAGGCCGGGCAGGCCGTGGCGAGCCGGCGGGCCAACCGCTGCCCGGCGGCGGCGATGACCCGCATCCGGGTCGGGTTGACGTGCGCCCGCAGGTCGGCGGCGAGGACGGCCGCGCCGCCGGCGGACGCCCGGGCGACGGCGTCGAGCACGTCGGCGAGCCGGCGCAGGCCCTTCTCCGGCCGGCCTGGGCCGGCGACCGGCCGGACGACGACGGCGTGGTGCGGGAACCCGACCCGCCGCAGGAACGCGAGGACGGCCCGACGGTCCCGGCCGTCGGTGGTGAGGTGCGCGTGGTTGGTCTCGAGGCTGACGGCGGACTCCACCACCGTCAGGCCGGACCGGTCGTCGACGCAGGCGACGTACTCCACGTCGGCGGGCATCCAGGGCGCCGCCGGGTGCGGGCCGAAGGCTCCCTCGCTGGCCAGACCGACCGGGGACCCGGTGACGGCCATTCCGAGCCGGGCCTTGCGCACCACCGTCTCCCGCGCCGACCCGGGTCGGGGCACCTCGCCGGTGAACGTGCCGAGCGCGTCGGTGTCCACCGGCGCGACCCGCAGGCCCATGCCCAGGCGGCGGCGCAGCGGCGCGCGCAAGGCCCACTGCTTGCCGTGCATGGTCGCCAGGCAGGCCACCACACCCCGGAACGGCGAGGCGTCCACGGGACCGAGCCTACCGGAGACACGAAGAGCATTTCCTGACTTCCGCTACGTGTCCTGCCGTCCGACCGCGTCGATCAGGCCGGCCAGCAACGCCACCCGAGGGACCACCGAGTCGAGGTCGAGCCACTCCCCCGGGCTGTGGTCGGCGCCGCCGACCGGGCCGAGCCCGTCGAGCACCGTCGCGCCGGCTTCGGCCAGCAGGTTCGCGTCGGCGCAGCCGCCCGTCGCGGTGTGCGACACCGGCACGCCCAGCCCCGCGCCCACCTTCGCGGCCAGCTCGGCGAGCCGCCGCCCGGCCGGGTCCGGCTCCCAGGGCGGGGTGGGCGCCTGCACGGTCAGCTCGGCGTGCACCCCGGACACGGCCGGCTCGGCGACCAGCCGGCGGATCTCGGCGAGCGCCGCCTCGTACTCGCCGGTGCGCCAGGCGCGCAGGTCGACGAGCATCCGCGCCCGGTCGGCGACCACGTTGGGACGGCCGCCCGCCTCCAGCGCGCCGACGTTCACGGTCACCCCGGGCCAGCGCCCGTTGAGCTGGTCCAGGGCCACGGTCAGCCGGGCGGCGGCGAGCAGCGCGTTGGCGCCGCGCTCCGGCTCGATGCCGGCGTGCGCGGCCCGCCCGCGCAGCGTCACCGCCAGGTCCGCCACGCCCTTGCGGGCGGAGACCAGGTCGCCGTTGTCGCGGGCGCACTCCAGGCAGAGCGCCACGTCGGCCTCGGAACCGAGGGTACGCAGCACCGCGCGGCTGCCCACCGAGCCGATCTCCTCGTCCGGCGTGCAGACCAGCACCAGCTCGCCGTACCCGTGCCGGTCCGTCGCGGCGAGCACCTCGACGGCGGCCAGCCCGGCGAGCACGCCCCCCTTGTCGTCGCTGACCCCCGGCCCGTACGCCCGGCCGTCGTGCACCCGGAACGGGCGGGCGGCGGCCGTGCCGGGCGGGAACACGGTGTCCAGGTGACCGGCGAGCAGGATCCGGCGGGTGCCGGCGCCCCGGCGGCGGGCGATCAGCACGTCCCCGAGCGGACGGCCACCCGGGTCGGCGACCGGCGCCCGTTCCACCGCCAGCCCGGCGGCCAGACACCAGCCCTGCACCAGGTCGGCGACCTCGCGCAGGCCGTCGACCTGGCCGGAGCCGGAGTCGACGGCGACCAGCCGGGCGAGCCGGTCGTGGTAGGCGCCCGACCGGTCACCGGCGGCGGTGAGCAGCGGATCCATCAGAGCACCTTCTCGAGGAAGGCACGGGTGCGCTCGTGGCGCGGCCGGCCGAGCACCTCGTCCGGCACGCCGGCCTCCACCACCACCCCGTCGTCGAGGAACGCGACCTGGTCGGCGACCTCCCGGGCGAAGCCCATCTCGTGGGTCACCACCACCATTGTCATGCCGTCGGCGGCGAGGCCCTTCATCACGTCCAGCACCTCGCCGACCAGCTCCGGGTCGAGCGCGGAGGTGGGCTCGTCGAAGAGCATCAGCTTCGGGCGCATGGCCAGCGCCCGGGCGATGGCGACGCGCTGCTGCTGCCCGCCGGAGAGCTGGCTGGGGTAGTTGTGCGCGCGGTCGGCCAGCCCGACCCGCTCCAGCAGCCGCATCGCCTCCGCGCGGGCCCGCTCCCGCGGGGTGCGCAGCACCCGCACCGGCGCCTCGGTCACGTTGCCGAGCGCGGTGAGGTGCGGGAAGAGGTTGAAGCGTTGGAACACCATGCCGATGTCGCGGCGGCGCACGGCCACCTCGCGGGCCTTCAACTCGTACAACCGGTCGCCCTGGCGGCGGTAGCCGACCAGCTCGCCGTCGACCGAGAGCTGCCCGCCGTCGATGCGCTCCAGGTGGTTGACGCAGCGCAGGAACGTCGACTTGCCGGAGCCGGAGGGGCCGAGCAGGCAGGCCACCTGGCCGGCGGCCACGGTCAGGTCGATGCCCTTGAGCACCTCCACCGGGCCGAACCGCTTGGTCACGCCCTCGGCACGCACCATCGCCGTCATCGCGCGCCTCCCCGGGCGAAGCCGCGGCCGAACCGGCGCTCGACCAGCCACTGGCCGGCGGAGAGGAGGCTGACCAGGGCGAGATACCAGATCGCCGCCACCAGCAGCAGCGGGATCACCTTGTAGTTGTTCTGGTAGACGCTCTGCACGGCGGTCATCAGGTCCCGGCCGGCGATGATCGACACGAGTGCCGTCGACTTGAGCATGGTGATGGTCTCGTTGCCCATCGGTGGGATGATCACGCGCATGGCCTGGGGCAGCACCACCCGGCGCAGGGTGAGCGTGGGGCCCATGCCGAGCGCGGCGGCGGCCTCGGTCTGCCCCTGGTCGACGGCGAGGATGCCACCCCGGATCACCTCGGCCGCGTACGCCATCTCGTTGAGCGAGAGCGCCAGCACGGCGGCGACCGTACCGGTGACCACCACACTCGTCGGGCGGTCGAACAGGACGGTGCCGGTGAACGGCACGGTGAGGGTGATCCGGGGGAACAGCGCGCCGAGGAAGCCGAAGAAGATGATCTGCACCAGCAGCGGGGTGCCGCGGAACACCCAGATGAACGTCCACGAGACGCCGCGCAGCACCGGGTTGTCCGACAGCCGCAGCACCGCGAGCAGGATGCCGCCGGCGGTGCCGAGCAGCATGGCGAGCAGGGTGAGCCAGAGCGTGGTGACCACGCCGTCGAGCACGTAGTCCTGGAACAGGTAGTGGGCGACGGTGCCCGGTTCGAGGTTCGGGCTGCTCAACAGCGCCCGCAGGAACAGCGCGGCCAGCCCGGCGACGACCAGCGCGGTCAGCCAGCGGCCGTAGTGGCGGACGGGGACGACCCGGACCGCCGGGGTGTCGGTGGTGGTCATCGTGGGAGTGCCTCCGGCAGGGGGTACGGCGGTCGCCGGGCGCCTCCGGGCCCGCCCTCACGGATTCAGAGGGCGCCCGGCGACCGCGGATCGGGGGGCGGTGGTCCGCCGGTTCAGTCGATGGCCTGGTCGACGGTGGCCTTCTCGACCGCGATCGGGGTCTGCTTCCAGTGGGCCAGGATCTTGCCGTAGGTGCCGTCGTCGATGAGCGACTGCACGGCCGCCCGGTACGCCTCGGCCAGTTCCTTGTTCGCCTTGAGGAACCCGAAGCCGTTCGGGCTGGCCAGCCAGCCGTTGGGCGAGGACGGGTCGTCGACCAGCTCGGCCTTGCCGGCGAGCGAGTCGGCGGTGTCCACCAGGTTGACCCGGGTGGCGGCGACCACCTGCACGTTGCCGGCGATCAGGGCCTGCACCGCCTGCGGGTTCTCCGGGTACTCCTTCACCTCCAGCGGGCGGCCGGCGCAGCTCTGCTTCGCGTACGTGGCCAGGTTCTTCGCCTGGTTGCTGGCCTTCTGCACGGCGACCGTGCGACCGCAGAGGTCGGCCACCGTCTTGACGCCGAGCGGGTTGCCGGCGGCGACCAGGAAGCCGGTGCCGGAGGCGGAGTAGTCGACGAACGTGGCGACCTGCTGGCGTTCCTTCTTGTCGGTGATGCCGCCGGCGATGGCGTCGTACTTCGCCGCCTGGAGGCCGGGCACCAGGCCGTCGAACGGCTGCTGGGTGAAGGTGGCCTTGAGGCCGAGGCGGGCCGAGGCGGCCTGGAACAGGTCGTGATCGAGGCCGACGAACTCGTCGGTGCGGCCCTCCACCTTGAAATCGATGAACGGCTGGTAGGGGGCGTTGGTGGCGACCGTGACGGTGCCACGGCCGCGCACGTCGGCCGGGACCTTGCCGGCCAGGGCCTTGTCGGTGTCGACCGCGCCGACGCCGTCGATGGTGACCGAGACCGGCGTGATCTCGTCGGTGGAGCCGCCGGCCGAGGAGGAGCCGCAGGCGGCGGTGGCGGCGAGCAGCGCCGTGGTCGCGGCGACCAGGGCGAGGGAACGGATACGCATGGTGAGTCCTTCCGGGGGCCAGAACGAGCCAGGCCCTCGGACTGTAACTCACGTTACGATCTCGATGGAGTTACAGTTTCTTGTAACGCGCGTTTCAGCGCCCGCCGAACGCCTGCTGCGCCCCCTCCATCGCCTTCAGCCGGGCGCCGGCCACCGGCCCGAGCCGGTCGATCAGCGCCGCGACAAGCGTCTCCACCAGGGCGAGGGTGGGCACGAAGCTGTCGTACGGCGACGGCGAGTCGACCCGGGCGGGCAGCACCACCTCGGCCAGACCGGCCACCGGCGAGAGCCACCGATCGGTGAACAGCACCACCCGGGCGCCCCGGCCGGTCACCTCCCGCGCCAACTCCAGGGTCCGCTCCTCGTAGCGGCGGAAGTCGAACAGCACCACCACGTCGCGCTTGCCGACGTCGACGAGCATGTCCGCGCGCTCCACCGGACCGGCGGGCAGCAGGCGGCTGTTGCCGCGCACCTGCATCAGGTGCAGGACCAGATAGTTGGCGACCAGCGCGGAGAACCGGCCTCCGGCCGCGGTGACCCGGAACTGCTGGTCGGCGAGGAGGCGCACGGCCGCGTCCAGTTCGCCCCGCGGCACGTCGGCGAGCGTGCCGGCCACCGCCTCCGGCAGCACCGAGGCGGCCCGAGGCAGTGCCCCCTCGGGCGACGCCGGACCACGCTCGGTCGCCCGGTAGGCGGTCAACGGCGAGGTCTCCCGCTCCGCCAACTCGTCGCGCAGCGCCCGCTGGAACTCCGGGTAGCCGCCGAAGCCGAGCCGGGACAGCAGGCGCAGCACCGTCGGCGCGCTCACCTCGGCCCGCTCGGCCAGCGCGGCCACCGTGCCCAGGCCGGCGGACGGGTAGGCGGCGAGCAGCGTCCGGGCCACCCGGCGCTCGGCCGGGCTGCACTCGCCGAGCCGCCGGCGGATCAGCGCCGCCACACCCACCGCGTGCGGTTCGTCGACAGCATCGGAGTTCGACACGAGGCGAGCGTAGCGGCCCGCCGGTCGGTGGGCGGGACGCCACCGCCCCGCCCACCGACCGGGCCGGGTCAGGACTTCGCGACCGCGCAGGAGTAGTCGGCCGGGCCGGAGCCGGCGTACGCCTCCAGGTCGAGGTAGTAGGTGGCGACGCCGGACCCGGTCCGGGTGAGCGTGACGGACTCGTCCGCCCCGGCGCCGTCGTTCACCGAGCGGGTCAGCGTGCTTCCGCTCGCGTTGAGCAGGTAGAGGTCGGCGTCGTACGCCGACGGCACCGCGCAGTCCACGGTCACCGTCTGTCCACCGGAGAGGGTGAGGGAGAAGTAGTCCCGGTCCGAGCTGCTCTTCATGTCACCGGTGACGGTGGCCGGGAAGGTCAGTCCGGAGATGTCGTTCGCGGCGCTACGGCTGTCGTTCGGCTCCACCTCGGCGTACGACGACCCGCCGGAGGGAGGCGGTGGGGTGGTCGAGCAGTCGGTGACCGGCGTGCCGCCGTAGAGGTTGGCGTCCGGCACACCGGCGCGCACGCTGCGCAGGTAGTAACCGCAGGTGGGCCGGTTGGCGAAGTCGTAGCTCTGCCCGTTGGTCAGCTTCCAGATCTTGAAGTTGGTGTAGGTGAGCGGCTGCCGGGCGACGGCCACCTCGGGTTGGTGGTCGCCGAGCACCACGTAGGCGCTGGGACCGCTGAGCGTGGCCCGGCCGGCGCGGTCGACGAACAGCGAGGCGCCTTCCTCGACTCCGACGCCCCACGCCTTGCCGCCGGTGACCAACCCGTCCTTGACGGCCCGGGCCACGAACGCCATGGTCCGGCCCATCCGGTCCCGGGTGACGAAGTGCGAGTCGTTGATCGTGCCGGCGTAGTTCGGCCAGCGGAACATACCGGTGGTGAACGTCAGCGACCGGTCGTACGGGTTGGCCAGCGCGCCGGAGGAGGTGGCGCTGGCGGTGCAGGCGTCGTAGACGACGTCGCTGTTGACGTGGTGACCGGCGCTGCCGCCACCGACGCCACCGCCCTTGGCCACCACCGACTCCACCGACGCCTCCAGCGCGGTGCCCTTCCAGGCGACGTACCGGCACTGGTCGCCGCCGGCGAAGTAGACAAACTCGGCGTTGCGGACGTCGGTGTTGACCTGGCTGTTATTGCCGTCCGAGGCGGCGGTGAGGGTGAGCGTGGTGCAGGAGTTCACGCCGGCCAGTCCGGTGATCACGTCGCACTCCGGGGTGCCGGTGCCGGAGCCGGCGACGACCACCACGTCGATCGCGCCGGTGCCGCCGCGGATCGCGTCGACCGCCTTCGTCATGGTGGCGGTGACGATGCCGCCGGAGCCGTTCATGGTGTAGGCCGGGCCGGACCAGCTCGCCCGGGTGGCGTCGGTGGCGCTGCCCTGGCGTACCCGGGTGACCTGGGCGTGCGCGGCGGTGCCGCCGAGCGGGGCGACGGTGAGCAGCGCGGCGGCGGCTGCCGTCACGGCGAGTCGGCGGGGGTTGCGGGAAGGGGACATGGGCACCTCCGAGGGGCCACGAAGCGATGAAACAGAAGTTACATCCATTAATTACGCTGCTCAATACGTAACTTCTGTTACATCTGCGTGACGGCGACGCCGGATACCCGGCCCGGCGCCGCCGCACCCACGTCAGACCGGTCGGATGCCGATCACCACATCGGTGAACGTGGTCGCCGTCGCGCCCCGCCGGGCCGCGAACCCGGAACCCCGGGTCAACCGGGCCGCCCACTGCGGGTCCTTCTCGTACGAGGTGCCGCCGACCGCCACGCAGCCGGTGCGGGCGGCGAGCCCCTCCTCCACCAGGCCGACCATGGCGTAGTCGTAGAAGACGTCCTCGGACGCAACCGCCGTGCACGGGCCGACCGCCGGGCGCACCCGCGGCTTGCCGGCGCCCGGCACCACCCGCCAGCGCGACGCGACGTACCCGTCACCGGCGGTGAGCCGGCTCCACCGCACACCTTCGATCCCCCACCCGCCGGCGTGGTCGGTGACCCGCGCCCGGCGCAGGTCGAGCACGCTGACCCCGCGCTGGCCGAGCACCCGCAGCGCGGTACGGCGACCGCCCACACCGGTCACCTCCAACGCGGTGTTCTCGTCCAGCCCGAACACCCGGGTGTGCCGGGTGTCCGAGGCGAGCCGGATCGAGCGCGCCTCCCGCCCGCGACGGGAGAAGTGGGTGTCCACCAGCCCGGCGGTGAAGAACCCGAAACCGCCGCGCGGCAGATAGCCGAGCACGGCCGGGTCCTCGAAGTAGCCCGGCTTCGCGCCGTCGCGCAGCCCCGGGTCGGTCGACCCGCCGGTGATCATGTCGCGGCCGGCCATGATCTGCGCGCCCGCGCTGGTGCCGGCGACCACCGCGCCGCCACGCAGCTTGCGCCGGATCGCGGCGAGCGCGGCGCTGTCCCGCTGCGCCGCGCCCCGGGTCATCGTGGTGACGTAGCGGTACTGGTCGCCGCCGCCGAGGAAGAACCCGGTCATCGACTCGATCTGCCGGACCACCGCCGGATCGTCGGCCGCGCCCGGGTGGTCCAGGTCGATCGGGATCCACCGGGCGTCGGCCACCCGGTAGGACCGGAACAGGTCGGCGTAGTAGTCGCCGTTGCAGACGCTGTTGTTGCAGTCCGGCGTGCCGGCGTCGGGATCCTCGGCCGGCACCGGGGCGCCGGCGGTCAGGATGCCGATCCGGGCCCGGCCGGGGCCGCCGGCGAGCCGGACGATCTCGTCGTAGACCTCGCGGTTGTCGTCGGCCAGCGCGCCACCGACCAGCACGAGGCTGCCGCCGTCGCGGTGGTGGGACGAGGTGGCCGAGGCCGGCGCCGCGGCGACCGGCACGCTGAGCGCGACCGCCGCACAGGCGCCGACCCCGAGGGTCAGCAGGCGGTTCAGGGGCATGGGTGCTCCTCACATGACCGTGAGGGCGGGCCGCGAGCCAGAGCGTACGGCACCCCCACCGCGAGGACAATCGCCCGCGGCGTCAGGCGTGGCCCGGAAGGGATCGGGAGAGCGCTAACAACGCGACTGCTCCGCGCGTCGGGTCTGCCCAGTTGTGTTGACAGTCGTCGATGTGAACGTCAGGCTAAGAACGATTGTTAGCGTTAACTAGTTCGTCATCTCCGTTGGAGGAGGATCGATGGACCCCACCACCACCGTCCGCCGCCGTCTGGCGGTCGCGCTCGTACCCCTGGCCCTGCTGGTCGCCGTCACCGCGACGGTGGTCGGCTCCGCCGCGCCCCCGGCGCGCGCCGCCGGCACCGGCCCCTGCGACATCTACGCCGCCGGCGGCACGCCCTGCGTGGCCGCGCACAGCACCACCCGGGCGCTCTACGGCGCCTACGCCGGCCCGCTCTACCAGCTGCGGCGCGCCTCCGACAACGCCACCCGTGACGTCGCCCCGCTGGCCGCCGGCGACGTCGCCAACGCCGCCACCCAGGACGCCTTCTGCGCCGGCACGAGCTGCCTGATCAGCGTCATCTACGACCAGACCGGCCGGGGCAACCACCTGACCCAGGCGCCGCCCGGCGGGTTCTCCGGCCCGGCCGCCGGCGGCTACGACAACCTCGCCGACGCCACGCTCGCCCCGGTCACCCTGGGCGGACGCAAGGCGTACGGCGTGTTCGTCGCCCCCGGCACCGGCTACCGCAACAACAACACCAACGGCATCGCCCGGGGCGACCAGCCCGAGGGCATGTACGCCATCTTCGACGGCACCCACTACAACGGCGGCTGCTGCTTCGACTACGGCAACGCCGAGACCAACAGCCGTGTTCCGCCCCGGGTTAGATGGAGACATCGAAACCTGGAGGAACACCAGCGATGCCCGCACCGAAGAAGTACCCCGACGAGCTGCGTGAGCGTGCGACCCGGTTGGTCCTTGAGGCCCGTCGGGATCCGGCCGGCGCAATCGGCGCGATCCGGCGGATCGCCGACCAGCTCGGAGTCCACCCA
>NZ_JBFAGS010000009.1:0-7344 GCF_040653835.1 Micromonospora sp. NPDC050980
CACGCTCACGCAGCTCGTCGGGGTACTTCTTCGGTGCGGGCATCGCTGGTGTTCCTCCAGGTTTCGATGTCTCCATCTAACCCGGGGCGGAACACATCGCCCACCGGGGCTACCTGACGCTCAACCCGCTGAAATACACCAGCCCGCTGCTGTCGATCGTGCTGCCGGTGGTCGTGCTGCTGCTCGGCGGCATCGGCCTGCCCGGCGGCGCGGTCTGGGTGGACCGCCACGCCATCCCCGGCCGGCTGCGGCACACCCTGGTCAGCCTGGCCGGTCCGGCCACCAACGTGCTGTTCACCCTGCTGCTGGTGGCGGCCGTGACCTGGGGGCCCGCGCTGGGCGGGCCGCTGGAGTTCTGGGCCGGCGTCGGCCTGCTCGCGTTCCTCCAGCTCATGGCCAGCGTGCTCAACCTGCTGCCGGTGCCCGGGCTGGACGGCGGCAACATGATCCAGCCCTGGCTCAGCCCCGCCTACCGGCGGATGTACGACCTGTTCGCCCCGTACGGATTCATCCTGCTGTTCGCGTTGCTGTGGAGCCCGCGGATCGGCGGCGTGTTCTTCGGCGGGGTGTTCGCGGTCGGCGACGCGCTCGGCCTCCCGCCGGACCTCTACCGCCTGGGGCTCTACCTGATCCGCTTCTGGCAGGGCTGACCGTCCCCGGGCCGGCGCGTCGCCGGCCCGGGGACGGCGGGCGTCACGGACGCTGCGCCGGGCTCTCGGTCTTCGCCGGGTCCCGCTCGGTGACCGGCTCGACGATCTCGTCGATCGCCTTGAGCAGGCCGGCGTCGAGCTTCACGCCGGCCGCCTTCACGTTGTCGTGCACCTGCTCGGGCCGGGACGCGCCGACGATTGCCGAGGCGACGTTCGGGTTCTGCAGCACCCAGGCGACGGCGAGCTGCGGCATGGTCAGCCCGGCCTGCTCGGCGATCGGCTTGAGCTGCTGCACCCGGGTGAGCACGTCGTCGGTGAGCCACCGGGCGATGAAGTTCGCGCCGGACTTCTCGTCGGTGGCGCGGGAGCCGGCCGGCGGCGGCTGGCCGGGCAGGTACTTTCCGGAGAGCACGCCCTGGGCCATCGGCGACCAGACGATCTGGCCGACGCCCAGCTCCTCGCTGGCCGGGACCACCTCGGTCTCGATGACCCGCCAGAGCATCGAATATTGCGGCTGGTTGGAGATCAGCGGGATGCGCAGCTCGCGGGCGAGCGCGTGCGCCTCGCGCAGCTGCGACGCCGTCCACTCGGACACGCCGATGTAGTGCGCCTTGCCGGAGTGGACGACGTCGGCGAACGCCTCCATCGTCTCCTCCAGCGGCGTGCTGACGTCGTACCGGTGGGCCTGGTAGAGGTCGACGTGGTCGGTCTGGAGGCGGCGCAGCGAGCCGTCGATCGACTCCATGATGTGCTTGCGGGACAGGCCGCGGTCGTTGCGGCCCGGGCCGGTCGGCCAGTACACCTTGGTGAAGATCTCCAGCCCTTCGCGGCGCTCGCCGGAAAGCGCGCGGCCGAGCACCGACTCGGCCCGGGTGCCGGCGTAGACGTCGGCGGTGTCGAACGTGGTGATGCCGCTGTCGAGGGCGGCCCGGACGCAGGCGACCGCGGCCTCCTCCTCGACCTGCGAGCCGTGGGTGATCCAGTTGCCGTACGAGATCTCGCTGACCATCAGGCCGGAGCGGCCCAGGTGTCGGAATTCCATGCCCCGACCCTAGCCCCGCACGCCGCGGAGCACCCGCTGGGACGTGCCGGGCTCAGAGCACCGGGCTGGTGTCGGCGAGCAGCCGGTCGATCTCCGCGGCCACCGCGGCGCGGCTCGGGTGCACCGGGTCGATCAGCGGCTGACCGCGCCGGTCCAACGCCCCCCACCGGCCGGTCTCGGTGGTGACCAGGAACGCCACCGGGTGCACCACGAGCGTCGGGTACGCCGGCGCCACCAGCACCCGCCCGCCGCGGTCCACCACGCCCCGGCGTCCGGCCAGTTCCACCACGGCCAGCCCGTCGGCGGTGAAGCCGTCCAGGTGCCGGCCGTCGGCCAGCGGCGCGCCGAGCCGGTGGTAGCGGGTGGGCACCACGACCGCGCCGGTGCGGTCCACCGCGCCCCAGCCACCGTTCTGCCGCACCGGGGCCAGGCCGTTGCGGAACGGCCGGACCTCCTCGTAACCGGGCGGGATCTTCACGATGTTCATCCGGTCGACGGCCATCCACCGGCTCTTGCCGTCCATGGACACCCACGACAGCCCCTCGGTGAAGGCGCCGACCGCACGGTAGCCGTTGTTCGCCTCGATCAACGCCGCCCCGCTGGTGTCGATCAGCGCCCACCGGGACGCCTCGGGGCGGCGTACCCAGGCCAGTCCCTCGTGGAACGGCTGGGCCTCGGCGTACCGGTGCGCGATGACCAGTTCGCCGTCGGCGTCCGCGTACCCCCAGAGCTGTTCCGAGTCGTCGAACGTCGCCGCCGGGTAGCGGGGGGTGCCTAGCACCTCCTCCCGGCTGCGGGGCGCCGGACCGAAGCCGTCGCGCGCCGCCCGTTGCGCCACCGCGTCCAGCGCCACCTCGGTCCGCGCGTGCAACGCCGCGTCCTCGCCCTGACGCAGGTCCAGCGCCCGCTCGAAGTGCACGCACGCCTCGGTCAGCCGGCCCTGGTCGTAGCAGGAGCGCCCGGCGTGCTCGTGCAGCGACGCGCGCAGCCGGCCGGGCAGTTCCGGCGAGTTGGCCTCGGCGAAGAGCCGGTCGGCCTCCGCGTGCTCACCGCGCCAGCGCAGCACCTCGGCGAGGCGTGCGCGGGCCAGCGAGGTCCGCCGCAACTCGCCGGTGGCTTCCGCGTACGTGAGGGCCAGCCGCCCGTCGGCGACCGCGTCGTCCAGCTCACCGAGGATCCGGGACGCCACCGAGCGCAGGCTCAGCAGCCGGGCCCGGCTGCGGTTGTCCAGCGCCGTGCCGAGCTTGCCGGTGAGGCCGTCGCGGATCTGGCGCAGCCGCGCCGGATCGGGCGGCTCCTCGCGCAGCGTCTCCGGGTGCAGCCGCCAGTCGACTCCGGCCAGGGCCTGTTCCGGGTCCGTCGGCGCCGGTTCGTCGTCCGGCCCGTCCGCCCGGGGGTCACCTCCCGGCCCCGCCGCCGAGGTACGCGGACCCGCCGCCCCGTCGGCCTCGGTGTCCCCGGTCGGGGCCTCGTCGGTCGGCGCGGTCGGCGCCTGACCCGTCTGCACCTCGGGCGTCCCACCCGTCTGCGCCGGGGCACCCGACGGCTCGGTGCCGGTCCACTCGCCGGTCGCCGCGTCCGCCGGGGGCGAGGTGGCCGGTTGGCCCGAACTGGATTCGGTGTGCTCCTGCGTAGCCGAATAATCTTCGAGCTGGTTGGCGCTCGCCTCGGGCGTCGCCGCGCCGGTGCTGTTCGCGGCGATGACCGCGACGTCACTCGGGCTCAACCCGCCCGCCGGGATGCCGGCCGGCGTCGCTGCGCCGCCGGGTGGGGCCGCCGTGGTGCGGTCCGGCGTCGCCGTGATGCCGGGCCTGCTACTGGTCAATGCGGCGGCCCTGGCTGGGTCGGCTGCCGTCCGGGGCGGGTCGACACGGTGCGGTTCGGTGGGCGGCGCGGTGTCCGTTCGGCCGGTGTGGGTGGGCGTGGTGTCGCTGAGGTCGGTTCCGCCGGTCGACGTCCGGCCCGGACCGGTGGTGGCGCGTTCCGGGTCGAGCGGATCCGTCCCGGTCGACGCGGTGGCCGGCGCGTCGGTTCCGGTACGCGCCGTCCCGGTCGGGTCGGTTCCGGGCGTAGTGGTCAGGGCGGGCGCCGTGCTCGACCCGGTCGCGCCCGGGAGCGGACCGGCCGGACCCGCCCCGGCCCGCAACTCGTCGCCGTGGCGCGGTTGCGGGCGTACCGCCGGAGCCGGAGCGGCCGGCGCAGGCATCGGCGCGGCGGCGGTCGTCGGTGCGGGTTCCGACCGGTCGAGGTCGGGGCGGCTGACGGGTGCTGCCGAAGGCGTGATGGGCGACGGTGCCGTGCCGCCGTGCGTGGTGTGAGACGGCTCGTCGTCCGCCCGCACGGGTGCCACCGCCGGGTCCGCCCCGACCGGCGGCACCTCCTCGGCGGCCGGCGGCACGGTGACCGGGGGTGGTTCGCCGCCGGTGGTCGTGCCGGCCGCGCGGACCGGCGCGTTCTCGGTGCCCGTGCCGGCGGGCTCGTCGTGAGTCGGTGCGCCGGCCGGTGGCTCAGGCGCCGGCCCGGTGCCGGGCCGCGGTTGCGGCGGCGTGCCGTCCCCGGGGGCCGACGGCACGGGTGTCCGGGACTCGACCGGCGGGCGGGCGCCCGGCACCGTGACCTCGGCCGCCGCCGCGATGTCAGCCGCCGCTGGCCTGACGGTCCCGTCGGGCATCGGTGTCCGGGCGTCGTCCCCGCGCCGCCCGGACGCCGTGGTCGCGGTGGTGGTCGGCGTGGAGCCTCGACCGTCGACGCCCGGCGCGGCTGCGTCCGGCCGTGCGGCCGGGTCCGCGGGTGCCGGACGGTCGGCGGGTGCCGGACGGTCGGCGGGTGCCGGACGGTCGGCGGAGGGGACCGGACGGGCCGGCGCGTCCCCGTCGTCCGGTCGGGACGCGACGGCCGGCGTGCCGTACCCCGGCGCCGCCGCCCCGGGATCGCGCGCGGGTGGCGTCGCGTCGTGGCTCGACCGGAACCATGCCTCCGTGCCGGAGTCCGCCGCCTGAGCTGCCGGGCGCTGCTCGTCCGTCTGCCGAGCGCCGGCCGCGACCGACCGCTCCGGCCGACCCGGCGTGACCGGCGGAGCCTCCGGGGCCGAGGGCGTGGCGGTGACTGGCGGCGGCGGGCCCTGCGGCGGCCGGACCTCCGCAGGGCCGGTCCGGGTGGGCGGGACCGGGCCGCGCTCGGGTGCCCGGGCCGGGGCGGGGCCGGGGTAGGCGGGCGGCGCCGGACGGCGAGCCTCGTCGTACCGGTCCGACACCGGGGAGGCCGGCCGCCGGGGCTCGTCCGGTCGGCTCGGCGGCACGGGTGGGGTCGGCACGTCGTCGCGACGGCCGCGCCTGTGCTCCTCGGGTCGGGCCGACCACTGCTCCGGACGGGGTCGGTAGCCGGGGGGCGCCGCGGCGTCCGCCCGACGCGGCTCCGGCTCGGGCTGCCGCCGGTCGGCCTCGGGACGAGCGCCGGTCGAGGGCAGCCGGACGTCCCGCGCATCCGGACGGGCCCGGCCGACGGCGTCCCGGGCGGCGCCTTCCCGGTCCGGGCGGTGACCGTCGAGGCGCGCGGCGTCGGGCGGCGGGACCGGGTGGCCGTCCACGACGGGACGGCGCCGCTCGTCGGGCCGGTGCGTGGCGGGTTCGGTGCGGGGCCGCCGCTCGATCACCGGCCACTCGCCCTGCGCCGGGTAGGTGCGGTCGCGCTGACCGTCCCACCGCTGGTCGGCAGGGCGCGGAACGCCGTACCGATCGGTTTCGGCGCGTTGCGGGGCGCGGCCGTGCCCGGCGGCCGGACGCTGGACGTCGGCGGGCGCGGCGGCCTCTCGACGGGGCGCGGCGTCGTCCCGCCGGCCGGCGGCCGGTTCGCGCCGGTCGGGGTGGGGACGCGGACCCGGCTCACGCCGGCCGTCCCGGCGCGGCTCGCCGTGGTCGGCCCGGCCGCGTTCCGTCGGGGCGCCGGCCTGGTCGCGCCGATCAATCGGCCGGCCCGGGTCCCGCCACCGCGGGTGGCTGTCCGGCTCGGGGTCCCGCCAGCTGTCGACGTACGGACCGTGCGGCTCGTCCGCGGCGAGCCCGCGACGATCGTCGGGCGGCGTGGGCTCGCGTCGCCCGTCCGGGGAGGCGACACGCCGCTCGTCCGGCGGCGGGCTCCACTGGACGCGGGCGGCGGCCTCGCGCCCGTTCGCCGCGGCGGGGCGGTCACCCGCCGGCCGGCGGCGCTCGGACCAGCCGGGGGCGGATCGCGGGGTCTCGTTCGGCTCCGGCGCCCAGCCCGGCTCGATCGGCGCGGAGCGGTAGGAGGTGGCCCCGGGGCGGACCCAACGCTGGTCGAGACGCTCGGGTGGGGCCTGGTGTCCGCGCGGGTGCCGGCCGTCCGGGCCGGCGGGACTGATCGGGTAGGTCTCCGGGCCGGCCGGGCTGACCGGGTACGTCCCGCGTGAGCCGGCCGGGCTGATCGGGTACGTGTCGTCGGGGGCCGGGCTGACCGGGCGCACCTCGGCGCGGCCGACCACGGGGCGACGGGGCGGTGGGGGCGTCAGGTGCTCCAGGCCGATGTCGCCCGGATAGCGCTGGCCGGGAAACTGCGGCTCCCACTCGTGGGTGGGCGCGAGGGCCCAGGCCGGTTCCGCCGGCTCGCGCCAGCTGCCCCAGCCACTCATCGACAGCCCTTCCCGCCGGTCGCGCGGCGCGGCCTGAGAACCGGCTCGCGTCGCTCGCTCACGGCGGTGTCACCTCGTCGGAAATTGTCGCGCCAAAGCGCCGGACGTGCCGGTAGAGTCGCCCGGTCCAGCACGTCTTGCCTGCGGAAGGAGGGTAACGGCGTGGGCTCGGTCACCGCCACTGTGGCACCACCCACGGACGCACACGTTACCCCATGGTTTCGGACATTCGGCGCGATAGTGGCGGCGGGCTGGCGCCGGCACGCGACCTACCGCCAGGTCGCCGTGGCCGGCGTCGCCACCAACACCGTGTTCGGCTTCCTGCGCTGCTACATCTTCCTCGCCGCCACCGGCACGGCCGGCACCGTGGCCGGCTACGACCGGGCCCAGCTCGGCACGTTCGTCTGGGCCGGCCAGGGGCTGCTGGCGGTGATCGCCATCTGGGGCTGGACGGAGCTGGCCGACCGGATCCGCTCCGGCGACGTGGCCGCCGACCTGCTGCGTCCGGTGCACCCGGTGACCAACTATCTCGCCATCGACCTCGGCCGGGCCGGCTTCGCGGCGCTCGCCCGGTTGGTGCCCCCGCTGGTGATCGGTCCGCTCTTCTTCGCGGTCCACGTGCCCCGGCACTGGGCCACCGTGCCGCTGTTCCTGCTCTCCGCGCTGCTCGCGGTGGTGGTCTGCTTCGCCTGCCGCTACCTGGTCAACGCGACCGCCTACTGGCTCCAGGACGTCCGGGGCCCGATGATTCTCTGGACGCTGGGCTCGGGCGTGCTGGCCGGTCTCTACTTCCCGCTCGGCTTCCTGCCCGCTGCGGTGGAGGCGACCCTGCGGTACGCCACCCCGTTCCCGAGTCTCCTCCAGGTCCCGCTGGACGTGCTTGTCGAACGCGAGTCGACGGTGACCGCGGTCGGCCTGGTCGGCGTGCAGGTCGTCTGGGCGGTGCTGCTGCTGGCGCTCTGCCGGCTGGTCCAGCGCCGCGCGGAGCGCCGGCTGGTGGTGCAGGG
>NZ_JBFAGS010000009.1:7441-81946 GCF_040653835.1 Micromonospora sp. NPDC050980
GGGTGGCTGAGCGCGGGAGCGCGTCGGGGGTGGCTGAGCGCGGGAGCGCGTCGGGGGTGGCTGAGCGCGGGAGCGCGTCGGGGGTGGCTGAGCGCGGGAGCGCGTCGGGGGTGGCTGAGCGCGGTGGCGCGCTGCGGGCGTACCGGTCGCTGCTCGGTGCGCAGGCGCGCTCCCAGACGGCCTACCGCACGTCGTTCCTGGTCGACCTGGTCGGCAACCTGGGCGCGACCGTGTTCGACGTGGTGACCGTCCTGGTGATCTTCGGGGTGACCCGCGAGCTGGGTGGCTTCACGTTGCGCGAGACGCTTGTCGTGGTCGGGCTGTCGACGGGTGGGTTCGCCGCCGCCGACCTGCTGGTCGGCAACATCGAACGGTTGCCCCGCTACGTCCGCACCGGCCTCTTCGACGCGGTGCTGGTCCGCCCGCTCGCCGCGCTGCCCCAGTTGCTGTTGATGGACCTGCCGCTGCGCAAGGTGTCCCGCGCCGTGTTCGGGCTGGCCGTGCTCGGCTTCGCGCTCGCCTCGGCCGGGATCGACTGGACCCCGGGGCGGGTCGCGCTGGCCGTCGTCGCCCCGCCGGCCGCGGTGGTCTTCTTCGCCTCGGTCTTCGTCACCACCGCCACGGTGTCGTTCTACTGGGTGGACTCGGGTGAGCTGGCCAACTCGGTCACCTACGGCGGGCGCGACTTCACCGCGTACCCGATTACCGTCTACGGCGGGTGGTTCCGCGCGCTGTTCGCGTACGGGATGGGGTTCGCGTTCGTCAGCTACCACCCGGCGCTGGCGCTGCTGGGCCGCGCCGACCCGCTCGGCCTGCCGTCCTGGGTGGGATGGGCCGCGCCGGGCGTCGCGGTGCTCGCCGCGACGGTCGCCGCCCTGGCCTGGCGGGTCGGGATCCGTCACTACCGGAGTACGGGGTCATGAGCGTCATCGAGATGGACGACCTGCGCAAAGAGTTCACGGTGCGGGTCCGGGCCGGGCGGCTGCGCCGGGAGAAGCGGACGGTGACCGCGGTGGACGGCGTGGACCTGCGGGTGGAGCGCGGCGAGATGCTCGGCTACATCGGCCCCAACGGCGCCGGGAAGTCGACCACGCTGAAGATGCTCACCGGCGTGCTGACGCCGTCGGCCGGGCGGGCCCAGGTCTGCGGGCTGCGGCCGGTGGCCGACCGGACCCGGCTGGCGCTGCGCATCGGGGTGGTCTTCGGGCAGCGGTCCCAGCTCTGGTGGGACCTGCCGCTGCGGGAGTCGTTCGACCTGCTGCGGCACATCTACCGGGTGCCGGCCGCCGCGCACGCCGCCCGGCTGGCCCGCTGCCGGGGCCTGCTCGACCTGGACGAGTTCCTGGACACCCCGGTCCGGCAGCTCTCCCTCGGGCAGCGGATGCGCGGCGAGCTGACCGCGGCGTTGCTGCACGGCCCGCAGGTGCTCTTCCTCGACGAGCCGACGATCGGGCTGGACGTGGTCAGCAAGCAGGCGGTCCGGGGCTTCCTGGCCGAGCTGGGCCGCTCCGGCGACACCACGCTGGTGCTCACCACGCACGACCTGGCCGACATCGAACGGCTCTGCCGGCGGCTCGTGGTGATCGACCACGGGCGGGTGGTGCACGACGGCTCGATCGCCGAGCTGCACCGCCGGTACGGCTCGCGCCGGATGGTGGTCACCGAGCTGGACGCCGCGCTGCCCGAGCCGCCGCTGCTGCCCGGCGCGTCGCTGCACCGGGTGGAGGCGGACGGGCAGCGGCTGGTCTTCGCGCTGGAGTCGGCGAGCGTGGCCGAGGTGGTCGCCGGGCTGGCCGGCCTGGCGACGCTGCGGGACGTCTCGATCGTGGAGCCGGACATCGAGGAGGTCGTCGCCCACCTCTACCAGCGCGAAAGGAAGGGCCCCCGGTTAACGCCTGGCGTATAGGAAGGGCCCCCTATCAACACTCAGACCTTCTCGCCGATGGCGACCCGGGGGGCGGGGGCGCGCATCCGGCGGAACGTGATCGACCGCATGATCGCGTAGAAGTAGAGCGAGCCGAGCCTCTCGGTGCTCTTCGGGAAACGCTCGCGCACCAGCTTCTTGATCTTCCGGCTGATCAGCACCGAGTCGATCAGCACGCCGAGCGCCAGCGCGCCCCAGAGCAGGTTGGCCAGCAGCCGGACGATCGGCGGCATGGCCTGGTTCGACCCGACCAGCACGATCAACGCCCCGCCGAAGAACCAGGTGCCGATCGTACGCCGGGAATCGACCACGTTGCGGGCCAGCAGCCGCTCCGGGCCCCGGTCCCGCGGGCCGCCCTCGCGGCGAAACTCGGCGGCGGACTCGGCGCGCGCCGCGCGCCGCTGCTCCCGGGCCTCCTCCTTGGTCAGGGGGCGGGCCGGGGCGGTCGGCCGGCGGCCGGCGGCCGGGCGCTTCGGGGTGGTCACCCCGAGCTCCTTCTTGCTCGGCGTGTAGCCCCGGGGGCGCGCGGCGGTGGGCTCCTCGTCGGACGTCACCGGGGTGACGGAATCCTCGACGAGGTCGGCGGACTTGCGGCGAAACAGCGACGGCACGTCGGCAAGGGTAGCCAAAGCGCCGCGCCCGGTGCACATCGCGGGTACGCCGGGCGCGGCCGTGGCGGGTCGCCGGACCCACCGAGGGGTGCGTCAGGGGCGCTCGACGTGCGCGCCGAGGTCCGACAGCTTGGCCTCGAAGTCCTCGTAGCCGCGGTTGATCAGGTCGACGCCGTACACCCGGGAGGTGCCCTCGGCGGCGAGCGCCGCGATGAGGTGGCTGAACCCGGCGCGCAGGTCCGGGATGACCAGGTCGGCCGCGTGCAGCTTGCTCGGCCCGGCGATCACCGCCGAGTGCTTGAAGTTGCGCCGGCCGAACCGGCACGGGGTGCCGCCGAGGCAGTCCCGGTAGACCTGGATGTTGGCGCCCATCGTGTTCAGCGCCTCGGTGTAGCCCAGTCGCTGCTCGTAGACCGTCTCGTGGACGATCGACAGGCCCCGGGCCTGGGTGAGCGCGACCACCAGCGGCTGCTGCCAGTCGGTCATGAAACCGGGGTGCACGTCGGTCTCCAGCGCCACGGCGTTCAACTCGCCGCCCGGGTGCCAGAACCGGATGCCACCCTCCTGACCCGGGTCGCCGAGCTTCGGCGGGCGGGCGTCGGTGACCTCGTACTCGCCGCCGACGGAGCGGAAGATGTTCAGGAACGTCATCATGTCGGCCTGCTGCGCGCCGAGCACCTCGACGTGGCCGCGGGTGGCCAGCGCCGCCGCCGCCCAGCTCGCCGCCTCGATCCGGTCCGGGATCGGCCGGTGGGTGTAGCCGTGCAGCTTCTTGACGCCCTGGATCTCGATCACCCGGTCGGTGTGTACCTTGATGATCGCGCCCATCTTCTGCAGGATGCAGATCAGGTCGATGATCTCCGGCTCGACGGCGGCGTTGCGCAGCTCGGTGACGCCCTCGGCCATCACGGCGGTGAGCAGCACCTGCTCGGTGGCGCCGACGCTCGGGTAGGGCAGCGCGAACTTGGTGCCGTGCAGCCCGTTCGGGGCGGACAGGTGCAGGCCCTCGGGGGTCTTGTCGACGGTCGCGCCGAACTCGCGCAGCGCCTGCAGGTGGAAGTCGATCGGGCGGGGGCCGATGTGGCAGCCGCCCAGGTCGGGGATGAACGCGTGGCCGAGCCGGTGCAGCAGCGGGCCGCAGAACAGGATCGGGATCCGGCTCGACCCGGCGTGCACGTTGATCTGGTCGGTGCTGGCGCTCTCGACGTTGGACGGGTCGAAGACCAGCTCGCCGTCCTCCCCGCCGTCGGTCACCTTCACCCCGTGCAGGCCGAGCAACCCGCGGACGACCTCGACGTCACGGATGCGTGGCACGTCGAACAGTCGGCTGGGTGTGTCGCCGAGCAGGGCGGCGACCATCGCCTTGGACACGAGGTTCTTCGCGCCGCGCACGCGGATCCGCCCTTCGAGCGGAGTTCCTCCGTGTACGACCAGGACGTCGTCGGTCAACGCAACCTCCAGCGCGTTGGGTGCTGCCGTGTAGGTGGGGGCCCGCGATGTTTCATCGCTACCCGGATCGCGGCCATGGGGAAACCGGCCCGCATGTGTCGTCGCCCCGGCAGCATAGCCCTCCGTGACGAAAATGGAATCGGTCACATCGCCAGGCAGGGCACGAACCGGGGATTCCGGTGCGTTTCCGTGCCAGGTAGGTGACCGACGGTGATCAGGCGCCCGGCAGCGCGAGCATCTGGTCCAGCGCCGCGCGGGCGTGCCCGGCGGTCTCCGGATCCACCGTGATCTGGTTGACCACGCGGCCGGCGACCAGTTCCTCCAGCGCCCACACCAGGTGCGGCAGGTCGATCCGGTTCATCGTCGAGCAGTAGCAGACCGCCCGGTCGAGGAACATGATCTGCTTGTCCGGGTGGGCCAGCGCGAGCCGGCGGACGAGGTTCAGCTCGGTGCCGACGGCCCAGGCCGAACCGGCCGGCGCCGCCTCGATCGCCTTGATGATGAACTCGGTGGAGCCCACCAGGTCGGCGGCCGTGACCACCTCGTGGCGGCACTCCGGGTGCACCAGGACGTTGACGCCGGGCACCCGGGCCCGCACGTCCTGCACGCTCTCCAGCGTGAACCGGCCGTGCACCGAGCAGTGCCCCCGCCACAGGATCATCTTCGCGTCGCGCAGTTGCTCGGCGGTCAGCCCGCCGTTCGGCTTGTGCGGATCCCACAGCACGCACTCGTCCAGCGAGAAGCCCATCTCCAGCACGGCGGTGTTGCGACCAAGGTGCTGGTCGGGCAGGAACAGCACCTTGCGGCCCTGCTCGAACGCCCAGTCCAGGGCCCGCTTGGCGTTCGACGAGGTGCAGACCACCCCGCCGTGCCGGCCGACGAAACCCTTGATGTCGGCGGACGAGTTCATGTAGGTCACCGGAACGGTGTCCGCCGCCACGCCCAGGTCGGTCAGCGCGTCCCAGGCGGCCTCGACCTGCGACAGCACCGCCATGTCGGCCATCGAGCAGCCGGCCGCCAGGTCGGGCAGGATCACCTTCTGCGCGTCCGTGGTGAGGATGTCCGCGCTCTCGGCCATGAAGTGCACGCCGCAGAAGACGACGTACTCCGCGTCCGGGCGGGCCGCCGCCTCCCGGGCCAGCTTGAACGAGTCGCCGGTCACGTCGGCGAACTGGATCACCTCGTCGCGCTGGTAGTGGTGGCCCAGCACGAACACCCTCGTGCCGAGCGCGGCCTTCGCCGCGGCGGCGCGGGCGACCAGGTCAGGGTCGCTCGGCGCGGGGAGGTCACCCGGACACTCCACGCCACGCTCGGTGGCGGGGTCGCTGCCGCGGCCGAGGAGCAGCAGCGCAGTCGCGGTGTTGGAGGGCTCAACCCAGGTCGAAGTCACGCCCCCATGGTCCCACAGCCCGGCCGCCGCGCAGCCGCTCACGATGTGGCCTGCCACACTGCTCGGCATGCGCGTGCTGCTCTGCCCGGACAAGTTCGCCGGCACGCTGCCGGCCCCCGAGGTGGCCGCCGCGGTGGCCGAGGGTTGGCGGACCGTGGCCCCCGGTGACGACCTGCTGCTGCGGCCACTTGCCGACGGCGGTCCCGGCTTCGTCGAGGTGCTCGCCGGGGCGCTCGGCGGGCGGCTGCTGCCGGTGCGCACCGTCGACCCGCTCGGCCGCCCGGCCGCCGGTGAGATCCTGCTCACCGACGACGGCGTGGCCTACCTGGAGAGCGCCCAGGCGTGCGGCCTGCACCTGCTGTCGGCCGCCGAACGCGACCCGAAGGCCACCACCTCGTACGGGCTGGGGTTGCTCGTCGCCGCCGCGATCGAGGCGGGCGCCCGGACCGTGGTGATCGGGCTGGGCGGCTCGGCCACCAACGACGGCGGCGCCGGCATGCTCGTCCCGCTCGGCGTCACCCCGCTCGACTCCGGCGACCGGGCCCTGCCGTACGGCGGGGCGGCGCTGGCCGGGGTGGCCACGCTCGACGGTGTGCCCCGGCTGCGCGGCGTGCCGCTGGTCGCCGCGACCGACGTGGACAACCCGCTGCTCGGGCTGCACGGCGCGAGCAGCGTCTTCGGCCCGCAGAAGGGCGCCGACCGGGCGGACGTGCTGCTGCTGGACGCCGCGCTGGAACGCTGGGCGGAGGTGCTGCAAGAGCGGCTGCCCGGTTGCCCGCCGGGGCTCGGGGCGCTGCCCGGCGGCGGCGCGGCCGGCGGGCTCGGCGCGGCGGTGCTGGCCCTGGGCGGCCGGTGCTCCTCGGGCATCGGGCTGGTCAACCGGGCGGTCGGCCTGGACGCCGCGCTGGACGCCGCCGACCTGGTGGTCACCGGCGAGGGCTCCTTCGACCACCAGTCGCTGCGCGGCAAGGTGGTCGCCGGGGTGGCCGGGGCGGCCCGGGACCGCGGTGTGCCCTGCGTGGTGCTGGCCGGACGGGTGAGCACCGGGCGGCGGGAGGCCGCCGCGGCCGGCGTCACCGAGGCGTACAGCCTGGTCGAGCACTTCGGCGGCGAGGAGCACGGGGGAGTGGTGACGGCGATGGAGCGCCCGGCCGAGGGCCTGCGGGCGCTCGGCGCCCGGCTGGCCGGGCAGTGGAGCCGCTGACGGGTTCCGCTGGTCACGCCACCGGGTGGACCCGCCGGCCACGGCGTACGATCGGGGGTGGACCACCGGGAATACTGGCGGACGTGCGGCGTTGGCCAGAACGTCCGGACCTCATACCGCGCAGGGAGACTTCCACGTGACCACGCCAGCGCAGACCGAGTCGACCGAGGCCACGCAGGCCCCCAGCACCGTCGTCCTGACCGACGTCGCGGCGCAGAAGGTCAAGGCCCTGATCGAGCAGGAAGGCCGCGACGACCTGCGGCTCCGGGTCGCGGTGCAGCCGGGTGGCTGCTCCGGCCTGCGATACCAGCTCTTCTTCGACGAGCGGTCGCTCGACGGTGACGTCGTCACCGACTTCGGTGGCGTCGAGGTCGTCGTCGACCGGATGAGCGCCCCCTACCTGACCGGCGCGACCATCGACTTCGCCGACCGGATCGACGCCCAGGGCTTCACCATCGACAACCCGAACGCCGGCAACTCCTGCGCCTGCGGCGACTCGTTCAGCTGATCCGGCTTGAGTCGGCGTTCCGACGCCGTGGCACGACGGGACCGTCCCCACCGGGGGCGGTCCCGTCGTTTTGTCGTGTCCGTCCGGTGACGTCGGGTTGTGCGCCGGGCGACCGACCGCCGTCCGGAGGGCCGGAACGACCGGTAGGCTGACCGCGCCGTGCTCCCGACCACGAGGGGTGACATGAAGATCGCCGTGACCGGCTCGATCGCGACCGACCACCTGATGAGCTTCCCCGGTCGCTTCGCCGACCAGCTCATCGCCGATCAGCTCGACAAGGTCTCGCTGTCCTTCCTCGTCGACGAGCTGGTGCTCCGGCGCGGCGGCACGGCCGCCAACATCGCGTTCGGCATGGCTCAGCTCGGGCTGCGGCCGGCGCTGCTCGGTGCGGTGGGGGCCGACTTCGCCGACTACCGTTCCTGGCTGGAGCGCCACGGCGTCGACTGCGACTCGGTGCACGTCAGCGAGGTGGCGCACACGGCGCGTTTCGTCTGCACCACCGACACCGACATGTGCCAGATCGCCTCGTTCTACGCCGGGGCGATGAGCGAGGCGCGCAACATCGAGCTGGCCCCGGTGGCGCAGCGCCTCGGCGGGCTCGACCTGGTGCTGGTCAGCGCCAACGACCCGGCCGCGATGATCCGGCACTCCGCCGAGTGCCGGGAGCGGGGCTTCCCGTTCGTCGCCGACCCGTCGCAGCAGCTCGCCCGGATGGACGGCGCGGACGTGCTCGGCCTGGTCGACGGCGCGGACTACCTGATGACCAACGAGTACGAGAAGTCGCTGCTGCAGAGCAAGGCCGGCCTCACCGACGAGCAGTTGCTGGACCGGGTCACGGTGCGGGTCACCACGCTGGGCAAGCAGGGCGTGGAGATCGCCGGCCGGGAGATCGGCACCATCCGGGTGCCGATCGCGCGGGAGATCCAGGCGGTCGACCCGACCGGCGTGGGCGACGGCTTCCGGGCCGGCTTCTTCGCCGCGCTCGACTGGGGCGTCGGCGTGGAGCGCGCGGCCCAGGTCGGCTGCCTGCTGGCCACGCTGGTGCTGGAGAACTTCGGCGGCCAGGAGTACGAGGTCCGCCGGGACCTGTTCGTCAAGCGGCTCGCCGAGTCGTACGGGGACGCGGCCGCCGAGGACGTCCGGCCGCACCTGTCGTGAGCGCCCCGGCCGGTCCGGCGGGGCAGGTGCTTGTCGCCTTCGCCGGGCTGCCCGGGGTGGGCAAGAGCACCCTGGCCGTGCGGGTCGGCGCGGCGCTGCGCGCCCCGGTCCTGCCGGTCGACCCGGTCGAGCGGGCCCTGGGCCGCTACGGCCTCACCGGCGGCGTGCCCGGGATGGCCGCCTACGGCGCGGTCGCCGGGCTGGCCGAGGTGCAGTTGGGCCTGGGGCTGAGCGTGGTGGTCGACGCGGTGAACCCGGTTGCCAGCGCCCGCGGCCTCTGGCACGACCTGGCCGAGCGGGCCGGCGTGCCGCTGCGGATGATCGAGGTGCACTGCGGCGACGAGGCGGAACACCGCCGCCGGGTCGAGGCCCGGCCGTCCGGGGAGCCCGTGACCTGGGAGCAGACGCTGGTGCGCCGCGCCGAGTACGAGCCGTTGATCGGCCCGCGCCTGGTGGTCGACACCGCCGTCGCCGCCGACCCCCTCCCCGGCATCCTCGCCTACCTGAACTGACCCCACCCCACCCCACCCCACCCCACCCTCACAGGGCTAATTCACGGAAAGAGTGCCTTAACGGGCCGGATCAGCCACTCTTTCCGTGAATCTGCGCGGAGAGTGGGCGGGTGGGCGGGTGGGCGGGTGGGAGGGTGGGTGTCAGGGGGTGTGGCGGATGTCGTAGGCGGGGCCCTGGTCGGGGTGGGCGGCGAGGAACTCGTGGCCGCGCATCCGGCAGAAGGCCGGGATGTCCACGGCCGCGGCCGGGTCGTCGGCCAGCACCCGGACCACCGCGCCCGCCGGCAGGCCGGGCAACCGCCGGGCCAGGTTGATCACCGGCAGCGGGCAGCGCTGGCCCCGGCAGTCGAGCACCTCGTCCGGGTCGCTCACAGGCCGGTCACCCCCGCCTCGGCCCGCAGCGCCGCGACGATCCCGGGCAGTTCGGCCAGGAACCGCTCCACGTCCGCCTCCGTGGTCTCCCGGTGCAACGACACCCGCACGTTGCCGTGCGACAGCACCCCCATCGCCTCCAGCACGTGCGACGGCCGCACCGTCGACGAGGTGCAGGACGAGCCGGAGGAGACCGCGAAGCCGCGCCGGTCCAGCGCGTGCAGCAGCGCCTCGCCGTCGACGTACAGGCAGGAGAACGTCACCAGGTGCGGCAACCGGTCCACCGGGTCGCCGACCACCTCCACGTCCGGCACCTCCGCCGCCACCCGGGCCCGGATCCGGTCCACCAGCGGCGTCAGCCGGGCCGCCTCGGCCGCCGCGTCGGCCGCCGCCGCGCGCAGGCTCGCCGCCGCGGCCACCACCGCCGGCAGGTTCACCACCCCCGGGGTACGCCCCGACTCCCGCTCGTCGGCCGGGTACGGCGACTCCCAGCGGGTGCCCTTGCGCACCACCAGCAGGCCCACCCCGGGCGGCCCACCCCACTTGTGCGCGCTGGCGGTGAGCACCGACCAGCCCGACGGCAGCGGCGCTCGGCCGGCCAACTGGGCCGCGTCCACGTACAGCGGCACGCCCGCCTCGGCGCACAACTCCGCCGCGGCGGGCACCGGCTGCACCGTGCCCACCTCGTGGCTGGCCCCGATCAACGCGGCCAGTGCCACCCCGGGGCCGCCCACCGCCGCCGCCCAGGCGTCCAGGTCCAGCCGGCCCGACCGGTCCACCGGCACGGACACCGCGTCACCCCCGGTGGCGGTGTGCCGCTGCGCGGCGTGCAGCACCGCCGAGTGCTCGATCGCCGAGTGCGCCAGCGTCGTACCGGCGCGCCGTCGCCCGGCGAGGCCACCCAGCACGGCGGCGTGCGCGGCGGCCGTACCGCTGGGGGTGAAGGAGAGTTCGTCGGCGCGGACGCCGAGCGTCTGCGCGGCGGCCTCCCGGGCGGCGTCGAGGAGCTGGCGGGCCCGGCGGGCCGGCGCGTAGAGCCGGGCCGGGTCCGCCCAGCCGTCGTCCAGGGCGGCAAGCATCGCCTGCCGCGCGACCGGGTGCAGCGGCGCGGCGGTGGCGGCGTCCAGGTAGACCGGGGAGGCGTTCATGACATTCCACGCTATCGCCCGGGTACGCCCAAGATCCCCCGATGGGGGCGGACAGTGACCCCAAGACGGCCAGGCCCGCCATGGTCGAGTAATCTGCGACCGTCGGTGACGCCTTTGCCGTCGGTGTCAGGGAAACAACCGCCGCGGCGCGCTAGGGAGGCAGGACCAGGTGGTCGCAAGGAGTTCGGAGGTACGGCCGTCGGCCGTACGGCACAGCGCTTCCCCGGGAGCCGGTGGGCGCCGGCGGCGTGGTGCTGGTCGACTCGTCGGGCTCGGTCTCGGCGGAGCGGCGCTGCTGGTTCTGCTCACCGGCTGTGACGTCGGCAAGGCATTCGGCGGCTTCGGCTGGCCGCAGGGCGGCATCACGCCCGAGTCGCACCGGATGTACGACCTGTGGATCGCCTCCTGCATCGCGGCGCTCGCGGTCGGCGTGTTCGTCTGGGGCCTGATCTTCTGGTGCGTGATCCGCTACCGCAAGCGCGGCAACCAGCTGCCGGTGCAGACCCGCTACAACCTGCCGATGGAGTTCCTCTACACCATCGCGCCGATCCTCGTGGTCTCCGTGCTCTTCTACTACACCGCGGTCGTGCAGACCGACGTGGTCAAGGAGTCGAAGAACCCGGACGTCACCGTCGAGGTCGTCGCCTTCAAGTGGAACTGGCAGTTCAACTACCGCGACGGGCAGGGCCGGGACGCCAACACGGTCGCCTCGGTGCTGGGCACCAGCGAGGTCATCCCGGTGCTGGTGCTGCCGAGCGGCCGGTCGATCCGGTTCGAGGAGCAGAGCCGCGACGTCATCCACTCGTTCTGGGTGCCGGAGCTGCTGTTCAAGCGAGACGTCTTCCCGGGCAGCATCCGGAACACCTTCGAGGTCTCCAGCATCGACCAGGAGGGCGCGTTCGTCGGCCGGTGCGCCGAGCTGTGCGGCAGCTACCACGCCTTCATGAACTTCGAGCTGCGGGTCGTGTCGCCGGAGAAGTACGAGCAGTTCCTGGCGGCCAAGAAGAGCGGCCAGTCGACCCAGGACGCGCTCAGTTCGATCGGTGAGAAGCCGTACGCCACCACCACGAAGCCCTTCGACACGCGGCGCAACACCGCCAACTTCAACCCGTCCGACGCGACGGCCGGCGCGGGAAGCTGAGGGGGTCCGGCATGAAGACCGAGTGGAAGATCTTCACCGTCATTTCGGTGTTCCTGTTCGGCGCCACGATGCTCTACGGCCTCTGGACCTGGGGCGAGGGTGGCAGCGTCGAGTGGGTCGGCACGGTGGCACTGATGTTGTCCGGCCTGCTCACCTCGATGTGCGGCGGCTTCTTCTGGTTCGTCTCCCGCCGCATCGACCTGCGTCCGGAGGACCGCGCCGACGGTGAGATCGCCGACGGCGCCGGTGAGATCGGCTTCTTCAGCCCGGGCAGCTACTGGCCGTTCGGTCTGGCGCTGGCCGCCGCGATCGCCGGCCTGGGGCTCGTGTTCTGGCAGTTCTGGCTGCTGGGCCTGGGCCTGGTGGCGGTGGTCTTCGCCGCCTGCGGGCTGCTCTTCGAGTACTACTCCGGCACCCGCCGCACCGCCGAGCACTGACCCACCCACCCGCACACCCGCGGCAGGCCCGCGCCCCCTTCCCGGGGCCGCGGGCCTGCCGCTTTCCCGCCTGCTGCCCGGCGGGGCGGTCGCGCTGTGCCGAGGTGCCTCGCTCGACGGTCGCGTGCTGTCGGTGCGGGGGATGGGGGTCAGGCGGCGTGGCGGCGGGTGGGGCGCGGCGCGCGCCGGCGGGAGCGGGTCGGCATGCGGAACCGGACCGTGGCGACCAGCAGGGCCGCGCCGCAGCCGGTGCAGACCAGCTCGGGGCAGTCGGCGCCGTGCCCGTCGGCGCAGAACGGCGTCTCGAACAGCACGACGCCCTCGCAGGTGTCGCAGTAGAGCTCGTGATCCGACACGGGCGTCTCCTCTCGCTCCGGGTGCCGGCGGCGGGGAGCGATCACCCCACAGGGCCATCGTCCCCACGGGGCCACCGCCCCCACGGGGCCACCGCCCCCACGGGGCCATCGCCCCCACGGGGCCATCGCCCCCACGGGGCCATCGCCCCCACGGGGCCATCGCCCCCACGGGGCCATCGCCCCCACGGGGCCATCGCCCCCACAGGGCCACCGTCCGCTCATGACTTTCGTCCTGAAAGCGGAGAATTACTCCCCTGTAGTTTGCCAGGCGGGTATGACAGGCAACCGGTCAGGCGGTGCGGGCGACCGCCAGCCAGCGGTCCAGCGCGGCAGCGGCCCCGCCCGAGTCGACCGCCTCGGCGGCCCGGCCCAGGTTGGCGCGCACCGCCTCGTGCAGGTCGCCGTCGAGCGGGCCCTGGGTGGCCAGCGCGACCGCCGCGTTCACGAGCACGGCGTCGCGCACCGGGCCGGTCTCGCCGGCCAGCAGCCGCCGGACCACGTCGGCGTTGTAGACGGCATCTCCGCCCCGCAGGTCGGCCAGGGTGGCCCGGGGCACCCCGAGCTCGGCCGCGTCCAACAGCGACTCCCTGACGGTGCCCTGCTGGGCCACCCAGACCCGGGTCGGCGCGCCGGTGCTGAACTCGTCCAGCCCGTCCTCGCCGCGCACCACGATCGCCGAGTCGCCGCGGGCGGCGAAGACGGCAGCCATCACCGGCGCCATCCGCCGGTCGAAGCAGCCGACCGCGCCCGCGCGGGGCCGGGCCGGGTTGGTCAGCGGGCCGAGGAAGTTGAACGCCGTGGGTACGCCGATCTCCCGCCGGACCGGACCGGTGTGCCGCATGCCGGGGTGGAACCGGGCGGCGAAGCAGAAGCCGATGCCGGCCTCGGTGACGCACCGGGCCACCTGCTCCGGCGCCAGGTCGAGCGGCACGCCGAGCTGCTCCAGCACGTCCGCCGTGCCGCAGGAGGAGGAGGCGGCCCGGTTGCCGTGCTTGACCACCCGGACGCCGGTCCCGGCGACCACCAGCGCCGCCATGGTGGAGATGTTGACCGTGTGGGCGAGGTCGCCGCCGGTGCCCACCACGTCGAGCGCGGTGGCGCGTACCTCCTCGGGCAGCCGCACCGGCACGGCGCGGGTCAGCATGGCCTCGACCAGGCCGCCCAGCTCGGCCGGCGTCTCGCCCTTCGTGCGCAGCGCCACGGCGAAGCCGGCGATCTGCGCGGGCGTGGCCGAGCCGGCCATGATCTCACCCATCGCCCAGGCGGTGTCGGCGGTGGAGAGCTCCTCGCCGCGCAGCAGCGCGTTGAGCAGAAGCGGCCAGGTCCGTTCGCCCATGGCGGGCCTCCCGAGCGGCGTGAAGTGAAGCGGTTGGGGGCGCGCCACGGCCGCGTCGCCGTGGCGCCGCGGGATGGATCAGGCCGCGGCGTGCGTGCGGCGCAGCAGCTCGGCCAGCGTGCTGCCGGCGGTCACCGGATCCAGCGGGTGGGTCAGCGTGGCGTCGACCTGGGCGTACGCGGCCAGCCAGCGGTCGGCGGCGCGGGCCAGCACCACGCAGGTCGGCGGCGCGTCGTCCCGGTCGTCCTTGATCTGCCGGGCGATGCCGATGCCGCCGCCCGGGCTCGCCTCGCCGTCGAGCAGGAGCAGGTCGATCTCGTAGTCGTCGACCAGCCGGACGCAGCCGGCGTAGTCGGACGCCTCGACGAACTCGATCTCGATGCCGGGCGCCGGGCGGGTGCCGACGGCGAGCCGCATCCGGTCCCGGACCTTCGGGTCGTCGCTGTAGAGCAGGACGGTGCAAAGACGATCGCTCATCGTGACGTGGCTCCCACCTCGTAGCTGCCCGCTGATCGTAGCGGGCGTCACATTCAGCCGGTCGGCCCGGCCCCGGCCCCGGCGCTCGCCCCGGCGGCGCGCTCGCGGGCCTCCTGGCGGTCGAGTTCGCGGTCCAGCCGGCGAGCCTCCCGCTCCGACTGTTTGATCCACTGCACCACCAGCACGGCCAGCATGGTGACGCTGACGAACTCGCCGCCGGCCCAGAGGATGCCGCCGGCGACCACCTGGTCGTTGCGGGGGTCGGACCAGGCCAGGCCGAGCGACGGGTACCAGTCGCCGCCGAGCAACGTGGTGCTCTGCATGATGGTGAGCCCCAGCACGGTGTGGAACGGCACGGACAGCAGCATGAGCAGCGCCCGGGCCGGGTACGGCCAACGCCCCGGCAGCGGGTCCAGCCCGAGCAGCGGCCAGAAGAAGACGCAGCCGGTCATGATGAAGTGCGCGTGCACCAGCTCGTGCGCCCACTCGTGGCGCAGGGTGAACTCGTAGAGGTTGGTGAAGTAGAGCACGAACGGGTTCGCCACGAAGATGGCGAACGCCACCAGCGGGAAGCTGTAGATCCGGGCCAGCCGGCTGTGCACCACCGCGAGCAGCCGCTTGCGGGGCCGCACCGGCAGCGTGCGCAACGCCAGCGTCACCGGCGCGCCGAGGGCCAGGAAGATCGGTGCGATCATCGACAGCACCATGTGCTGCACCATGTGCACCGAGAGCAGCGTGGTGTCGTACGCGCCGAACCCGGTGATCGTGACCAGGGCGATGCCGCCCAGGCCGGGGCCGAGGAACGCCACGGTGCGCAGCACCGGCCAGCGGTCGCCGCGCAGCCGCAGCCGGTGCACGCCGTAGAGGTAGAGCCCGGCGGCGAGCACCAGGCCGAGCGTGAGCCAGCTCTCCGGCCGGGTCTCGGTGAGCACCCGGGCCACGGTGAACGGCGGCGGGGCGCCCTCGCCCCCGGCCGCCTCGGTCGCCGGCGCGACGACCGAGGTGGCGGCGAGGATCTGATCGACGTGCAGCACGCTTTTCAGGGTAGGTCAGGCGAAGCGGACCACCACGATCGGGCCACTGCGGGCCCGGGTTTGCCACCCCGCTGATCGTCGGTCCCGGTCAAGGGCAATAATGACCGCGTGACTGCGGCCCCAGCCATTGACAAGAGCCGGATCCACTCACTGACGCGTCCCAACATGGTCAGCGTCGGGACGATCGTCTGGCTCTCCAGCGAACTCATGTTCTTCGCGGCGCTGTTCGCGATGTACTTCTCGATCCGCGCGGCGGCGCCGGAGCAGTGGGAGAAGCACACCGAGGTCCTCAACATCCCGTACGCGACCACCTTCACGGTGATCCTCGTGCTCTCCTCGGTGACCTGCCAGCTCGGTGTCTTCGCGGCCGAGAAGGGCGACGTCCACGCCCTGCGCCGGTGGTTCACGATCACCTTCGTGATGGGTCTGATCTTCGTGCTCGGCCAGGCGAACGAGTACCGGACCCTGGTGCACGAGGGCGTCAAGATCAATGAAGACGGTTACGGGTCGATGTTCTACCTGACCACCGGCTTCCACGGCCTGCACGTGACCGGCGGCCTGATCGCCTTCATCATCTTCATGGTCCGTACCACCATGGGCCGGTTCACCCCGGCCCAGGCGACCTCGGCGATCGTCGTGTCCTACTACTGGCACTTCGTCGACGTCGTGTGGATCGGGCTGTACGCCATGATCTACTGGCTTCAGTGATCTTGGCGCGGCACGAACCGCGCCGCTGCTCCGTCCCCTGAGACAAGGTCCAACCGGTTAAGGACACAGGTCATGACTTCTGACAACGACCGCCGACGCGGTCTGCTCGCGCGGTTGCGCGGGCGGCCCGTAGCGCGCAGCAGGGGCCGCCGCCGGCTGGGTGCCGCGGTCCGGCTGGCCGCCGCGCTGATGCTGGCCGGCGGCGCCTACACCGTCTTCGCTCCGGGCGTGCAGGCGCAGGACAACCCGCCGCTGACCGCCGCCGGCAACGAGGGCAAGGCGCTGTTCGACGTGAGCTGCGTGACCTGTCACGGTCGCAACGCCCAGGGCGTCGAGGGTCGGGGCCCGAGCCTGATCGGCGTCGGGTCGGCCTCGGTCGAGTTCCAGGTTGGCAGCGGTCGCATGCCGATGGCCCGGCAGGAGGCCCAGGCCATGCGCAAGCCGCCGCAGTTCACCGACGAGCAGGTGCGCCAGCTCGGGCAGTACATCCAGGAGCTCGGCGGCGGCCCGCAGGTGCCGTCGGGCAACCTGCGCGAGGGCGCCAACCTGTCCACCGGCGGCGAGCTGTTCCGGATCAACTGCTCGCAGTGCCACGCGTTCGGCGGTGGCGGCGGCGCGCTCTCCTCCGGCAAGTACGCGCCCAGCCTGAAGCCGGCCAGCGACCGGCAGATCTACGCCGCAATGCTGAGCGGCCCGCAGAACATGCCGGTGTTCGGCGACAACCAGATCACCCCGGAGGAGAAGGCGGACATCATCGCCTACATCCAGGAGACCCTGAAGAGCGACCAGGACCAGGGCGGGTTCAACCTGGGCCGGTACGGCCCGTCGACGGAGGGTCTGGCGATCTTCCTGGTCGGCATCGTCGCGCTGGTCTTCGCCAGCCTGTGGATCGCGGGCAAGTCGTGACCCGGCCGAACATCTGTATCATTGCCCTGGTGCCGGCCACCGGCGCCACGCGTAGCGAGGTGACGGCATGAGCACCCACACCGAGCACCAGGCCCCGCAGGGTCGGGAGCCGGTCGACCTGTACGACCCGCGGCTCTCCCGGTTCGACATCGTCCAGGAGGGCGCCCGGCGGGACGACATCGAGATCGTCCACTACGAGGAGCAGGTGGTCCGGGGCAGCAAGGCCGAGCGCCGGCTGACCCGTACGGTCGCCATGATGTTCCTGCTGACCGGCGTCTTCGCCACCGCCTTCCTGGTGATCTACATCTGGTGGCCGTGGCAGTGGGAGGCCGGTCGTGGTGGCGACAAGCTCTACACCCCGCTGCTCGGCCTGACCCTGGGCCTGGCCCTGCTCGGCATCGGCTTCGGCATCCTGACCTGGGGCAAGAAGCTGCTGCCCAAGGAGGTCTCGATCCAGGACCGGCACGACCAGCCGGGCAACCCGGAGGATCGCAAGATCACCGGTGAGACCATGCTCTACCTGGCCGACGAGCTGGGCGTGAAGCGCCGGCCGCTGCTCGGCATCTCGCTGCTCGCCGGCCTGGCGCCGGTCGGCGCGGTCGCCGCGGCGCCGCTGATCGGTGGCCTGATCGAGCAGCCGCACAAGAACAACCAGATGTTCACCACCGGTTTCGCGCCGGCCGAGGGCGGCAGGAAGATCCGGCTGATCCGGGAGGACGGCCGGCCGATCCGCCCGGCCGACGTCAGCGTCGGCGGCCAGCTCACCGTGTTCCCGGGCATTCCCGGCGGGGTCAGCAACGAGCACGCCGACTCGCCGACCCTGCTGATCCACCTGCGCGAGGACGACGCGCAGAAGTCGCGCGCCGCCAACTCGCGGCCGGATGTCGGCCACGGCGACTACATGTGGGGCAACTACGTCGCGTTCTCCAAGATCTGCACGCACGCCGGTTGCCCGGCCAGCCTCTACGAGCAGCAGACCAACCGGCTGCTCTGCCCCTGCCACCAGTCCCAGTTCCTCATCACCGACAACGCCAGGCCGATCTTCGGCCCGGCGAACCGGCCGCTGCCCCAGCTGCCGATCGAGGTGGACGAGGAGGGCTTCTTCGTGGCGAGGTCCGACTACACCGAGACCATCGGTCCCGACTTCTGGGAGCGGCCATGAAGCGCCGAAAGTTCGATGCGGCCGCGCTGCCGGCCAAGACCGCCGGGGCGGTGGACGACCGGTTCCAGGTCGCCACGCCGCTGCGCAAGCTGCTGAACAAGGTCTTCCCCGACCACTGGTCCTTCCTCCTCGGCGAGATCGCGCTGTTCTCGTTCGTGGTGCTGCTGCTGACCGGTGTGTTCCTGACCTTCTTCTACGAGCCGGCGATGACCGAGGTGACCTACGACGGCAGCTACGCTCCGTTGCGGGGCACCCCGATGTCGGCCGCGTACGCCTCCAGCCTGGACATCTCGTTCGACGTCCGGGGCGGCCTGATCATGCGGCAGATGCACCACTGGGCGGCCCTGCTGTTCATGGCCGCGATCGTGGTGCACATGCTCCGGGTCTTCTTCACCGGCGCGTTCCGTAAACCGCGCGAGACCAACTGGATCATCGGCTCGCTGCTGTTCTGGGTCGGCTTCCTGGCCGGTTTCACCGGCTACTCGCTGCCGGACGACGGCCTGTCCGGCACCGGTCTGCGGATCGCCTCCGGCATCATCCTGTCGATCCCGGTGATCGGCTCCTGGGTCAGCTCGTCGATCTTCGGCGGGGAGTTCCCCGGCACCATCATCATCAGCCGCTTCTTCATCGCCCACGTGCTGCTCATCCCGGGCCTGCTGGTGGCGTTGATCAGCGTGCACCTGGGGCTGGTGTTCAAGCAGAAGCACACCCAGTGGCCCGGCCCCGGCCGCACCAACGAGAACGTGGTCGGCGAGCGGATGTTCCCGCGCTACGCGCTCAAGCAGGGCGGCTTCTTCATGGTCGTCTTCGGCGTGATCGCGCTGATGGGTGGCCTCTTCCAGATCAACCCGATCTGGTACTTCGGCCCGTACGAGGCGTGGGTGGTCTCGGCGGCCAGCCAGCCCGACTGGTACGTCATGTTCCTCGACGGCTCGACCCGACTCATGCCGGGTTGGGAGATCAGCATCCCGATCGGCGACGGATACGTGATCCCGCCGCTGTTCTGGCCGACGGTGGTGCTCCCCGGCATCCTGGTGGGCCTGTCGACGATGTACCCGTTCCTGGAGGCCCGCCGCCTCAAGGACTACAAGCACCACAACCTGCTCCAGCGGCCCCGGGACGTGCCGGCCCGGACCGCGGTGGGCGCCATGGCGGTCGCCTTCTACGTCGTGCTGACGCTCTCCGGCGGCAACGACGTGATCGCCGACAAGTTCCACATCAGTCTGAACGCGATGACCTGGGCCGGCCGGGTCGGCCTGCTGGTGATCCCGCCGCTGGCCTACTACGTCACCTACCGGCTGTGCCTGGGTCTGCAGCAGCACGACCGGGAGGTGCTGGCCCACGGCGTGGAGACCGGCATCATCAAGCGGCTGCCCGACGGCCGGTTCGTCGAGGTCCACCAGCCGCTCACGTCGGCCGACGGGCACGACGGCCACGCGCCGGCACTGGACTACGTCGGCTGGGTGGTGCCGAAGAAGATGAACCGGCTCGGTGCCCTCGGCCCGGCGATCCGGGGCTTCTTCTACCCGATCGAGAAGCCGGCCGAGGCGCCGGTCTCGCCGGGGCACCCGCCGGTCGAGCCCCGGGCGGAGCGGGAGGAGATCAGCAGCGGCGAGAGCCGTCGCTGACCCTTCCGGGTACGACTGACCGTGGCGCCCGCCGGATTCCTCCGGTGGGCGCCACGGGCGTTTTCGCCCCGCCCTTCCGGTACGGCGGGCCCCGCTCAACGCTTTCGGAGGTGGCGGGGCCCCGCTCGACACCTCCCGCTCCCGCCGCCGGCACCCCGGACGGGTGCAATCGCAGGAATAACCCCGGTCAGCCGGGTATCCGTGCGGTCCGACGTCTCATGGGGGAGGAACGCATGTTGGGAATCAAACGCCTGGGTCTGCTGGCCGCGCTGGTGGTCGTGGGGCTGGCGCCCGCCGCCGCGGCGCAGGCCGCGGCGCAACCGTCGACGCAGGACACCCAGTATCTGCAGGCGGTGCACCAGGTCAACCTGTTCGAGATCACCGCGGGTAACCTGGCCCAGCAGAAGGGCCAGAACCAGCAGGTCAAGGACCTGGGCAAGATGTTCGTGACGGACCACACCCAGCTGGACCAGACGGTGCAGTCGACCGCCCAGCAGCTCAACGTGCAGCTGCCGGCCGACCCGACCGCCGACCAGCAGAAGGTCCTCGACAAGTTGAACGGCCTGAACGGGGCCCAGTTCGACAAGGAGTGGGTGACCGCGCAGCTCGCCGGCCACGTCCAGGCCATCCAGGCCACCCAGACGGAGATCTCGCAGGGCTCCGAGCAGTCGGTGGTCCAGCTCGCCCAGGACGCGTTGCCGGTGCTCCAGGCGCACTACGACGCGCTGGTGGCCCTGGCGCAGACCCTGGGCGTCCCGGTGCCGCAGACCAGCGCCAGCGGCACGCCCAGCCCGGGCGGCACCACGTCGCCGGGGACGGGTGGCACCGAGTCGCCGGCTCCGGGCGGCAACGGGACCGAGGAGCCCGCTCCGGGCACCACGGAGACCCCGGAACCCGCGCAGAGCTGACGCGCCGTACGGCCGACGGTGGCCGGTCCGCCCGTACCGGGGCGGGCCGGCCACCCGTCTCTCAGTCGGCGCTGGCCAGCCCGATCGCGAACGCCTCCTCCAGGTCGTGCTGGGAGTAAGCGCGGAACGCGATGTGCGACTCGGTGTTGAGCACGCCGGGCACCTTGGAGATGCTGCCGGCGATGACCTGGGCGATCTGCTCGAACTCGCGGACCCGGACCATGGCGATCAGGTCGACGTGCCCGGCCACCGAGTAGACCTCGCTGACGCCGGGCAGGTCGGCCAGCGCCTCGGCCACCTCGGGGATGGAGTCGGTGGAGCAGTCGATCAGCACGATCGCGGTGATCACGGGACGTTTCTCCGTTCGTCGGCGACGAGGCTCATGCTAGAGCCCGGTGCGGTCAGCGCGCGGCCGGGACGGTCAGGTCGACCCCGGCCCGGATCACCCCGTCGAGGCGCTCCCCGGTGGCGACGGTCGCGTCCGGCCAGATCACCGACCGGTCGACCGCGCCGTACACCCGGGCGCCCGGGCCGACCACCGATCGGGTGACCGGGGCGTGCACCGCGGCGGACGGGTCGACCAGCCCGTCCGGGCCGGCGGCGTGCAGGTTGGCGGCCAGGTAGTCGGCCGGGGTGCCGGTGTCGTAGAAGGTGCCGTGGTAGGAAACCACGGTCAGCGCACCGGCCGCCTCCGCCGGCCGCCACACCGCCCGGACCAGGTCGCCGAACTCTGCCGGCAGGTCGCGGACCAGCCGCCAGGGCAGCAGCGAGAAGCCGACGAAGCGGTGGCCGGCGAAGGTGCCGGGGGCGGCCGGGTCGCCCGCCGGCTGGCCGAGCAGGCGTACGCTCCGCCCGTCCCACCCGTCGAGCAGCGCGGCCACGTCCGCGCCGGGCGGGGCCGCCGGGTCGGCGAGGTACGCGTCGGCGTTGCCGACCAGCACGCCCCGCCCACCGATCCAGTCCCGCAGCCGCCCCACGCCGCCCGCGGTGCCCAGCGGATCGCCCGGTTCGACCGACAGGTGCGCCCGGCCGCCCACCCGGCTCACCACCTGGTCGCCCAGGTAGCAGGCATTGACCGCGACCCGGTCCGGACCGGTCAGCCCGAGCCCGGCCAGCCGGGCCAGCGCCCGGTCGAGCAGCGGCACGTTGCCGACCGGGCAGAGCGCCTTCGGCACCCGCTCGGTCAACGGCCGCAGTCGGGTGCCCGCACCGGCCGCCAGCACCACCGCGCACACCTCGACACCCGCTGCCGTCCCGCCCGACGTGCGGCCGTGCGCCGTTGGCCTGCCGCCCGCGTCCGGGCCGCTCGGGGTGCGGCCGTGCGCCGCCGGCCCGGCGTGCGCCGCCGGCCCGCTCGACGGGCGGTCACCCGTCGTTCCGGTGCCCGGTGCCCGGTCGTCGACCGTCCGCCCGGCCGGCGCCGGGCCGTCCGAGGCCGGGGTGCGCGCATCGACGGGGGTCACGAGGCCGGTGGCGCCGCCGGCGGGACCGGGCCGGCGTGCGGGCCGATGCCGTAGTGGGCCAGCAGGTTGGCGGTGGCGCGGCTGAGCCGGGGCAGGTCGTCCACCGGGTGCCAGGCAGCCTCCAACACCTCGGCCCCGTCCACCTTCAACGCGGTGCGTGACGCCGGCACGTCCGCCTCGAAGACCACGTCCACCCAACCCTTGGCGTGCACGACCGCGTTCGGCACGGCCGGGCGGAGCCGGTCGGGGGAGAGCCGGACACCGGACTCCTCGTGCAGTTCCCGGGCCGCGCCGACCACCGGGGCCTCGCCGCGTTGCAGCAGACCGGCCGGGAGACTCCAACTGTGCCCGGGTGGCTGGCGCAGCAGCAGGATCCGTCCCGCGCCGCCGGTCTCCGCGTCCCGGACCAGCGTCACCGCGCCCACGATGTACTTCGGCACGGCGAGCCGGACCAGCCGCCGCCGCAGCGGGACCGGGAGCCGGTAGAACAGCCGGTAGCCGAGGGCCCGTCCGGTGGCACGCGCGCGGGGGATCATGCCTCCAGGCTAGTGGCCGGCCGAGGGCCACGGGCGAAGGCCCTTCGGCTACTGCCGGTGGTCGACCAGATCGATCAACTGCTGGACCACCGTGTCGGGCTCGACCGTGCGGTCGAAGACCGCCACCAGCAGCGTCTCCAGGTCGGGATAACCCAGTTCCTCGGAGAGCCGCAGCAGCGGCAGGTCGCTGGCCAGGCCCCGGTCGTGCTTGCGCAACGCCAGGCCGATCGAGGCCCGGCCGAGACGGACCTTGTCGGCGATCGAGATGCCCGGCTCGGTGTGCTCGGCGAACCACCTGTTGATCTGCATCTGGGCGTGCGGGGACTTGACGAAGCCCAGCCACTCCCGGCGCGGCCCGCGCGGGGCCACGTCCGCCTCGAAGCCGCTCTCCGCGTCGTTCTCGGTGAAGATCTCCACCACGTCGCCCTCCTCCAACTCGGAGGAGAGCGGAGCCAACCGGCCGTTGATCCGGGTGGCGAGGCAATGGTCGCCGCGTTCGGTGCCCAGCTCGTACGCGAGGTCGACCGGGGTGGCCCCGGCCGGCAGTACCACCTGGCGGCCGTCGGCGACCACCTGGATCTGCGCCTCTGCCAGGTCGCACCGCAGCGACGCCATGAACTGGGTCGGGTCGACCGTGTCCTGCTCCCAGTCGAGCACCCGGCGCAGCCAGGCCAACTCGGCGGCCCGGTCGGGGGCCCGGCCCGCGGCGCGGGGGAAGCGGTAGTGGGCGGCCACGCCGTATTCCGCGGCGCGGTGCATCTCGGTGGTGCGGATCAGCACCTCCACGGTGCGGTCCTGCGGGCCGCAGACGCTGGTGTGCAGCGACCGGTAGAGGTTGTTCTTCGGTGAGGCGATGAAGTCCTTGAAGCGGCCCGGCACCGGCCGCCAGAGCCCGTGCACGGCGCCCAGCGCGGCATAGCAGTCGGTCGCCGGGCCGTCCACCACGATGGCGATGCGGGGCAGGTCGAACGGTGCGGCGTGGGCGCCGGCGACGGTGTCCTTCCAGATCGAGTAGAGGTGCCGCGGACGGGGGGACACCTCGGCGTCCACCCGGCTGCGGCGAAGCGCCGCCCGGGTGCGGGCCACCACGTCGGCCAGGTAGGCGTCCCAGCCCGGCCGGTCGTGCACGAACCGGGCGATGCGCGCGTGCTCCTCGGGTTGCAGGTGCAGCAGCACCACGTCGTCCAGCTCGCGTTTGAGGGTCTGGATGCCCAGCCGGTCGCAGAGCGGCACCAGCACGTCGAGCGTCTTGCGGGCGATCCGCTCCCGCGAGGCGGCGGAGCGGACCCCGAGGGTGCGCATGTTGTGCAGCCGGTCGGCCAGCTTGATGACCAGCACCCGGACGTCCTTGCCGGCTGCCACGATCATCTTCCGGACGGTCTCCGCCTCGGCGGCCTTGCCGTAGAACGCCTTGTCGAACTTGGTCACGCCGTCGACCAGGTGGGCCACCTCGCGACCGAAGTCCTCCTGGAGGGCCTGGAGCGTGTAGCGGGTGTCCTCCACCGTGTCGTGCAGCAGCGCGGCGACCAGCGTGGTGGTGTCCATGCCGAGGTCGCCGCAGATCTGCGCCACCGCGAACGGATGGGTGATGTAGGGCTCACCGCTCTTGCGGAACTGACCGCGGTGCATGTTCTCCGCGATCGTGTAGGCCCGGCGCAGCACCGACGCGTCGGCGCTGGGGTGGATGCCGCGGTGGGCACGGACCAGTGCGGTGACCGGGTCGCTGTCGGCGGCGGGCCAGGTGAGCAGGGAGCGCAGTCGGCGGGTGAGCGGCAGCTCGCCCTGGGTCGGAAGGGAACCGCCCAGGGCGGCGCCGTGTCCGGCGTCGACGTCCACCTGGGACACCTCCTCACCCCGGCCCTCGGCCGTCGGGGGACCGGCGACCGGAAGCAGGCCCGCGAATCGGGCAGGACTGCACTCCTTCAACAGCCTAAGGGAGTCGACGTAGTCCGATCGGACACTTGGTCATGAGCGTTCGGTCGAGAAATGGTGGGAGCCGCCGTGCTCCGCCTTGGCCAGCAGGTCGCGGAAGCGGCCCGCGCCGGCCACCGGGGACGCCCATCCGGCGGTCGTCTCGACCAACCGGGTCTCGTCCCGCTCCAACCAGGACAGGATCCGCTCGGTCTCCTCGGCGGTGGCGGCCGGCACCGGGCCGGGCCCGGGCAGCACCGTCTCGGCGGTGGCCCGGATCGCCGCGATCGTCGGTCGGGGATGGACGCCCGGCGGGGACACTCCGGCCCCGGCCAGCCGGCCGTGCCGGACCAGGGCCAGCTCCCACCCGCCGCGCGCGGCCGGCCGGGCGGCGGCCAGCTCGGCGATGCCGGTCAGCGCGGCCAGGCGCTGCATCCGGACGGCCGCGCGCAGCACCGCCGCCAGCCGACCCCGGACCACCGCGGCCTCCTCGTAGCGGTGGGCCGCGGAGAGCGTCTCGATCCGGGCGAGCAGGGCGTCGACCACCACCGCGGGATCGTCGCGGGTGGCGGTGCGAAACGGGGCGGCGGCGCGGTGCTCGTACTCCTCCGGGGTGATCAAATGCTCGCAGGGCGCCGGGCAGCGACCCAGCTCGGCCAGCGCGCAGGCCGGCATGGTGGTGCGCCGGGAGAGCCGGTGGGTGCACTGGCGCAGCGGCACCGCGTCGTGGAAGCCGGCGGCGGCCAGCTCGGCGGCCTGCTTGGACCGGAACGGGCCGAGGTAGGCGGTGTCGGCGGGCCCGAGGCCGCGCACGACCGACAGTCGGGGGTAGACCTCGTCGGTGAGCTTGAGCCAGACCTGGCGCTCCGGAAACTTCGAGCGACGATTGTACGGCGGGGCGTGCGCGGCGATCAGCCGCAGCTCGCGGACCTCGGCCTCCAGCGAGTGGGCGCACTCGACCGCCTCCACCCGCTCGGCGGCGGCCAGCATCTCGGAGATCCGGGCCCGCTTCTCGGCGGCGGTGAAGTAGCTGCGGACCCGGGTGGCGATGTCGCCGGAGGTGCCGACGTAGAGCGGCCGGTCGTCGGCGGCCCGGAAGATGTAGACGCCGGGAACCTTCGGCAGCCCGTCGGCGAGGTGCCGCTTGCGGCGCTGGGTCGGGGTGACCGCGCGGGCGAACTCGATCGCCTCGCCGACGGTGTCGACGCGGTGCCCGCCGAGCCGGCCGATCAGCCCGTGCAACACGTCGACGGTGGCCTTGGCGTCGTCCAGCGCCCGGTGGTTGGGTCGGGTGGCGGTGCGGAAGTAGGCGGCGAGCGTGCCCAGCTTCCGGTTGGGCACCTCGTCGCGGGTGAGCACCCGCCGGGCCAGCGCGGCCGTGTCCAGCACCCGCGGGTTGGGCCAGGCGTAGCCGTGCCGGGCGCAGGCGGCCTTGAGGAAGCCCACGTCGTAGGGGGCGTTGTGGGCGACCAGCACGGCGTCGGTGAGGAACTCCAGGAAACTCGGCAGCACCTGCTCGATCGGCGGGGCGGGCAGCAGCATGGCCTGGGTGATGCCGGTCAGCACGGTGATGAACGGCGGGATCGGCACGCCCGGGTTGACCAGCGTGGCGAGCACGCCCAGCTCCTCGCCGCCACGGACCTTGACCGCGCCGATCTCGGTGATCCCGCCGCCGTCCGGCGCGCCGCCGGTGGTCTCCAGGTCGACCACGACGAAGGTGGTCGCGTAGAGCGGCAGGGCGGGGTCGACGCCGCCGCCCGCCGCCCGGTCCAGGCCGGCCAGGGCCTGCTGGACGTATTCCGTTCCCGTCACCCGCGGGACGGTAACGGCACGGTCCGACACTTGCGTCACTCCGGTCCCGCCGATACCACGGGGCTACGATGAGAGATCGGCTCACTCACCGGGTGGTGGGCCCGGTCGGGGTGGGAGACTTGCCACATGCCCCTCGCCGAGCCGCACGACGACCGCTCCTCCCCGGAGGAGCCGGTGGTCGGTGTGCCCGGGGCCGGCGAGGAAGCCGCGACCGTCGAGCCCGAGCCCACGCTTCCCGAGCCGGTGCGGCAGCGGATCGTCGCGCTGACCGCCGCGGTGCTGCCCGGACTGCCCGGCGACGAGGTGCCGGTGCCGCTGCGCCGGGTCGCGAAGTTCGCCCCGAACCGCCGGGCCCGGCTCGGCGCTCCGGTGATCGCCGCCCAGCTCGCCGCCGATCCGCTGTTCCGGCAGCGGGTCAGCGCCCGGGTGTTGGCCGACGCCGGCGACCTCGGCGCGGCGGTGGTGGAGGGCACCGCGCCCGCCGCGGCCGACCCGGTCGAGGTGGCCGCCCTGGCCTACCTGGCCCGCCCCCTCGGCTGGCGGGAGCTGATCGAGGCCAGCGGCGAGGCGGTGCGCGCCGAGGCGGACAGCGCGGTGGTGGCCGAGCTGGTCCGCGAGGCCGAACAGCGGGCCACCCGCGCCGAGCACGACCGGGCGGTGGCCCGGGTCGAGGCCGAGAAGCTGCGCGACGAGCTGGCCCGGGTGCGGGAGGAGCTGGGGCAGCTTCGCGAGGAGGCCCGCCAGTTGGCCCGTACCCTGCGGGAGACCCAGGCCCGGGAGCGCAAGGCCACCGAGATGCTGGCCACCGAGCGGGGCCGGGCGGCCCGCGCGGCGGCCGACGCGGACGCCGAGCTGCGCCGCGCCCGGGCCCGGCTGGCCGAGGCGGAGGCCGCCGCCGGGGTGGCCCGGGCCAGCGCCAAGGAGGCGCGTTCGGTCGACGACGCCCGACTGTGGCTGTTGTTGGAGACGATCGGCCAGGCGGCCGTGGGTCTGCGCCGGGAGCTGGCCCTCGACCCGGTGGACGCGCTGCCGGCGGACTTCGTCGCCGACGCGTTCGCCGATCAGCCGGGCGCCGCCCCGGCGGGTGCGGCGACGCGGGCCCGCGACACCGACGATCCGGCCCGCCTCGACCAGCTCCTCGCCCTGCCGCGGGCGCACCTGGTGGTGGACGGCTACAACGTCACCAAGCGCGGCTTCGGCGAGATGTCGCTGGAGCAGCAGCGCAAACGGCTGATCACCGGGCTGGGCGGGATCGCCGCGCAGACCGGGGACGAGGTCACCGTGGTCTTCGACGGCGCCGAGCGGATCCACGGGCTGCCGCCCGCGCCGCGCGGCGTGCGGGTGCTGTTCTCGCGCAAGGGCGAGACCGCGGACGAGCTGATCCGGCGGCTGGTCCGGGCCGAGCCGGCCGGGCGGCCGGTGGTGGTGGTCTCCTCCGACCGCGAGGTCGCCGACGGGGTACGCCGGCATGGCGCGTATCCGCTCGGCGCCGACTCCCTGCTGCGCCGGCTCGCCCGCTCCTGACCGCTGCGCACCGGGTGATCGACCCCGCCACCTCGGGGAGGTGGCGGGGTCCAGGGCGGATCGATCGCACCACTTCGGCGTACTGGTGACTGGATGATCGTTTTCGGGGTGGGTGCTGCCTCGTTGTCCGGTTCTGTCGTACCCCCCGCCTATCCTCGTGGTGACCGACGGTGGTGGTCCCTCTCCCGACCGCCACCGGCGACCGCGTCAGGAGGCGTTCCATGCTCATCGACTGCGACGGCTGCGGCATCCGCGGCGCCGGCTGCGCCGGTTGTCTGGTGACCGCGCTGCTCGACCCCGACCCGGCGACGGCCGACCTCGGGCCGGCCGAACACCGGGCGATCGAGGTGTTCGCCCGCGCCGGCTTCGACGTGGAGGTGCTGGCGCCGGCGACCGCGCCCGCGCCCCGCCGGGCCGGTGGTCGCCGCCGGGTCGCCTGAATCCGTCCCGGGCACCCGGGTCGCCTGACCGGACCGGGCCATAGGATGGGCGGTCACGGCGGAGGGAAGCGGCATGACGCGGGCGAATCACGGCGGCGGGGTGCGACGGTGACGCCGCGTGCCTGGGCGCTGCTGACCCTCGCCACGCTGGCGGTGGCGCTGATCGTGGCCGTGGCGCTGCTGGTGCCGTGGAGCCGACCGCCGGCGCCCCGCGCCGATCAGCTCGCCGCGCTGCGGGCGCTCCCGGTCGAGCAGGTGGCCCGGGGCCGGGCCTTCCACGGCGCGCTGCGCCCGGCCGGCTGGTCGGCGCTCGCGCTCGGGCTGGTGGTGGCGCTGCTGCTCGGCCTCACCCCGCTGGGCGGGCGCCTGGTCGAGCTGGCCGGCCGGCCGTTCGGCGGGCACTGGATCGCGCAGGCCGTGCTCGGCGGGCTCGGCGTCGTGTTCCTCGCCGACCTGCTCACGCTTCCCCTCTCCGCCTGGCGCCGCACGGTGCTGGTGCGCTACGGGCTCAGCACCCAGGGCTGGGGTGGCTGGGCGGTCGACCTGCTCAAGTCGTACGCGGTCAGCGCGGTGATCGGCGCGCTGGTCCTGTTCGGCTTCTACGCCGTGGTCCGGCTCGCCCCCCGCTGGTGGTGGGCGTTCGGCGCGGCCGGCGCCGCCGCGCTCGTGGTGGTGCTGTCGTTCGTGCTGCCGGTGCTGGTCGAGCCGGTGTTCAACCGGTTCACCCCGATGGAGCCCGGTCCGCTGCGCACCGAGCTGACCACCATGGCCGCCCGCGACGGCGTCCCGGTGCGCGACGTGCTGGTCGCCGACGCGTCCCGGCGGACCCGCGCGGTCAACGCCTACGTCTCCGGGCTGGGGCCCACCCGGCGGGTGGTGGTCTACGACACCCTGTTGCGTGAGGCCGAGCCGGCCGAGGTGACGAGTGTCGTCGCGCACGAGTTGGGCCACGCCAAGGACCGAGACGTGTGGACCGGCACGCTGATCGGCGCGCTCGGCGCGGCTGCCGCGGTGGTGGCCCTCTACCTGGTCGGCTCGTGGACGCCGCTGCTGCGGCTCGCCGGTGTCGACTCGATCGCCCAGCCGACCGCGTTCCCGCTGCTGATCGCGCTGGTCACGGTGGCCGGTCTGGTCGCCACCCCGGTGCAGGCGCTGGTCTCCCGCCGGGTGGAGGCCCGGGCCGACGCGCACGCGCTGGCGCTCACCGGCGACCCGGCGACGTTCGAGGCGATGCAGCGTCGGCTGGCCGGGGTGAACCTGGCCGACCCCGATCCGCCCCGCTGGGAACACCTGTGGTCGGCGACCCACCCGTCCACCGTGGAGCGGATGGCCGCCGCCCGCGCCTACGCCAGGGAGCACGGCGGATGAGCCGCACCTTGCTGATCACGAACGACTTCCCGCCGCGGCCCGGTGGCATCCAGTCCTTCGTGCACAACCTCGCGGTACGCCAGCCGCCCGGCTCGGTGGTGGTCTACGCGTCGAGCTGGCGCGGGGCGGAGAAGTTCGACGCCGACCAGCCGTTCGAGGTGGTCCGGGAACGCACCCGGGTGCTGCTGCCCACGCCGCTGGTGGCCCGCCGGGCGGCCCGCCTGGCCCGGTCGTACGACTGCGACACGGTGTGGTTCGGCGCGGCGGCGCCGCTGGGTCTGCTCGCGCCGGGGCTGCGCCGGCGCACCGGCATCCGCCGCGCGGTGGCGTTGACCCACGGGCACGAGGTCGGCTGGGCGGCGCTGCCCGGCGCCCGGTCGGCGTTGCGCCGGATCGGCCGCGGCGTGGACGTCACCACCTACCTCGGCGAGTACACCCGCCTCCGGCTGGCCCGGGCGCTGGACGGGCTGACCGAGCTGCGCCGGCTCGCGCCCGGGGTCGATGTCGACACCTACCACCCCGACGTCGACGGCGAGCGGGTCCGGCTGCGGCTCGGGCTCGCCGATCGGCCGGTCGTGGTGTGCGTGTCGCGGCTGGTGCCGCGCAAGGGGCAGGACACGCTGATCCGGGCGTTGCCGGAGATCCGCCGCCGGGTGCCGGCCGCGGCGCTGCTGGTGGTCGGCGGCGGCCCCTACCGGGCGACGCTGGAGAAGCTGGCCCGGCAGGCCGGGGTGGAGCGGGACGTGGTGTTCACCGGTTCCGTGCCCTCGGCCGAGCTGCCCGCGCACTACGCCGCCGGCGACGTCTACGCGATGCCCTGCCGCACCCGCAACCGTGGCCTGGACGTCGAAGGGCTCGGCATCGTCTACCTGGAGGCGAGCGCGACCGGCCTGCCGGTGGTGGCCGGCGACTCCGGTGGCGCGCCGGACGCGGTCCGCGAGGGCGAGACCGGTTACGTGGTCCGTGGCCGGGACGTCGCCCAGCTCGCCGACCGGGTGGCCACCCTGCTCGCCGACCGGGACCTGGCCCGCCAGTTCGGCGCCGCCGGTCGCGCCTGGGTGCAGCGGGAGTGGCGCTGGGAGACCCAGGCCGAGCGGATGGCCACCCTGCTCGCCGGTTGACCCGCCCGCGAGTGGCTCCCGCCGCCCGCCCCTCCGCGCCCGGCCCGCTGCGCGCTCTCGCACCCGGCCCGAGGTGTGAGAAGGGGCCCCTTCTCTACCGCAGGCGTTAAGAAGGGGCCCCTCCTTACGCCGCGGGCACGCGGCGTAGGTGCTGCACCGCGGGGCCGGGGCGGCCGAAGTGCCAGCCCTGCGCGGCGTCGCACCCGATGGCGCGCAGCCGCTCCGCCTGGTGGGCCGTCTCCACCCCCTCGGCGGTCACGGTGAGGTCGAGCGCGTGGGCCAGGGCGACCAGCGAGGCGAGGATCCGCTCGTCGGTGCGGCCACCCGGCTCTCCGGCCGGCGCGCGCAGCCCGGAGACGAACTCACCGGCCACCTTCATCTCGTTCACCGGCAGGTCACGCAGGTAGGCCAGGTTGCAGTAGCCGGTGCCGAAGTCGTCGATGGCCACCCGGACGCCCAGGTCGCCCAGCACCCGCAGCGCCCGGACCGGCTCGGCCACGGTGCTCATCATGGTGCTCTCGGTGACCTCCAGTTGCAGCCGCTCCGGTGGCAGCCCGGTGCGCCCGAGCACGCCGCGCACCTCGGGCACGAGGTCGGGGCGGTGCAACTGCCGCACCGCCAGGTTGACGCTGACGAACGGGGCGTCGCCGCCCGTCGCCGCCCAGGTGCCCGCCTCGCGGCACGCCTCGGCCAGCACCCAGCTGCCGAGCCGGACGATCAGGCCGGTCTCCTCCGCCAGCGGGATGAAGCTGTCCGGCCGGAGCACCCCCAGCTCCGGGTGCCGCCAGCGCACCAGCGCCTCCATGCCCAGCACCCGGCCGTCGCGCAGCGACGTCAGCGGCTGGTAGTCGAGGTAGAACTCGCCCCGGTCCAGCGCTGCCGGGATCGCCGCGGCCAGCGCGTACCGGGCCAGTTCCCGGCGGTTGCGGTCGGCGTCGAACAGCGACCAGCGGGCCCCGCCGGCCGCCTTGGCCCAGTGCAGCGTGCTGTCCGCCGCGCGCATCAACTCCATCGGCGAGGTGCCGGAGACCGGTCGCTCCACGATGCCGATGCTGGCCGAGACCGCCAGCTCGTGCCCGTCGACGAGCGCCGGCTCGCGCACCGCGTCCAGCGCGGCCTCGGCGACCTTGACCACGTCGCCGGTGCCGGCGGTGCGCTCGACGAGGATCACGAACTCGTCGCCGCCGAGGCGGGCCACCAGGTGCTCGCCGAGCGCCCGGCGCAGCCGCTGCGCCACCGCGACCAGCAGCGCGTCGCCGACCTGGTGGCCCAGCGAGTCGTTGACGACCTTGAACCGGTCCAGGTCGAGGAAGCAGACCCCGACCCGCTCGGCGCCCCGGCCGGGCGAGGTGATCGCGGCGGTCAGCCGCTCGGTGAACAGCGTGCGGTTCGGCAGGTCGGTCAGCGGGTCGTGGGTGGCCTGGTGCCGGAACCGGGCCTCGCTGTCGCGCAGCGCCCGTTCGGCCTGCGCCCGGGCCATCATGGCGGCCCGCCGGATGGACTCCTGCTCGTCGAGCGTGCGGTCGCGCAGCGCCCGCGCGTACCCGGTGGCCACGGTGGCGAGCAGCCGGGCCATCCGGTCCTCGACATCGTCGACGACCAGGTCGAGGTCGCGTACCAGGCGGAGCTGGATCACCTCGACGGTGCGGCCCAGCCCCTCGGCGGAGGCGATGTGCGACTGCACCAGCTCGGCCCCCACCTGCTGGCCGATCCGCAGGTCGAACGGGTCGGCGCGCAGCGCCTGCGCCAACCGGTCGGTGAGCCGTTGCAGCATCTCCTCCAGCTGCGCCTGGGTCATCGGCAGGTAGCTGGTCCCGGAGACCGCCTTGGCCCACGCCCGGGCGAAGACGCCGGGACGGCGATCCGCCGGCGTGTCCACGTCCTCAGCCACCGAGCCGCCCGACCCCGCCCATGAAGACCGCCCGTTCGGCGTGCTCCGCCTGCTCCGGTGCGTCCGGCCGCCACTGCGGCACCCACACCACGCCCGGGTCGACCAGTTCGAAGCCGGCGAAGAGCGCGGTCAGCTCGGCCCGGCCGCGGATGAACAGCTGGCTGTCGGTGCGCCGGTAGACCCGCTCCGCCTCGGCCCGCTCGCCGGTGTCGTCGCGGCCGTCGTCGCTGGCCTGGGAGAGCACCAGGTGGCTGCCGGGCGCGAGCGCCGCGCGCAGCGTCCGGAGGATCTCCTCGGGCCGGTCGGAGTCCGGGACGAAGTGCAGCACCGCCACGATCATCACCGCGACCGGCGCGGAGAAGTCGAGCAGCCGGGTGACGTCCGGGTGGCGCAGGATCGCCTCCGGGCGGCGCAGGTCCTCCTGGATCACCACGGCCCGCTCGTTGCCGGCCAGGATCTCCTGGCTGTGCGCCACCGCCACCGGGTCCACGTCGACGTAGACCACCCGCGACTCCGGGTCGACGCGCTGGGCGATCTCGTGCACGTTGCCGACCGTGGGGATGCCGGAGCCGATGTCCAGGAACTGGCGCACCCCGGCCTCGACCAGGTGGTGCACCGCCCGGCGGAGGAAGGCGCGGTTGGCCTGCGCCATCAGCGGGGCCTCCGGCACCGCCTCCACCATCGCCCGGGCGGCGGCCCGGTCGACCGCGAAATTGTGCGACCCGCCCAGGTAGTAGTCGTACATGCGGGCGACGCTCGGGCGCTCGATGTCGATCGTCTCGGGTGCCCAGTCCGGCCGCTGCATGTCCCTGCCCCTTGGGTGTCGGCGACTCGCGGCCTCACCGCCGCGCGGATCACCCGGGTATTCTGCCCGCCCGCCGTCGTGGTGCAAAGACCACCGTCGCTCTGCGTCCGGCCGCTCACCCTGCGCGGTCGTCGCCACCCGCAACGGCGGAGAGACCCGCGCCCGGCGTGCGGGCGGGGTCTCTCCGGCGTTGCGGGGGGTCAGAACTTCGGCGCGTCGGGTGCCTCCAGCAGCCCCAGCCGAAGCGCGGTCATCAGCGCCTGGGCCCGGTTGGCCGCGCCCAGCTTCTCGTAGAGCTTGGAGATGTGGGTCTTGGCGGTCGACTCGCTGACGAAGAGCTGCTTGGCGATGCCGGCCACGCTCATGCCGTCGGCGAGCAGCCGCAGCACCTGGCCCTCGCGCGGGGAGAGCTGCGGGCCGGACGGGGCCAGCCGGCGCTTCATCGCCTCGGCCAGGTCGGCCGCGGTGAACGCGCTGGGGGAGGAGGCGGCGTGCCGGGCGGCGGCCACCACCTCGTCGGCCGGGGCGGTCTTCGGCACGAACGCGCTCGCGCCCGCCTCCAGGGCGCCGAAGAGCTGGTCGTCGCCGGCGTACATGGTGAGCACGACGATGCCCATCGAGGCGCTGGACTTGCGCAGCGCGCGGGTGGCCTCGAGGCCGCTGCCGTCGGGCAGCCGCAGGTCCATGATCACCACGTCGGGCTGGAGCGCGCCGGCCTGGCGCACCCCCTCCGCGGCGGTGGCGGCCTCGCCCACGACCTCGAACTGCCGGTCCCGCTCGAAGGCGTGTCGCAGACCCTTGCGGATCAGGTCGTGGTCGTCGACAAGGAGAACCTTGGTCCGGGTGGCCGGTGTCGGGCTGGTGGTCATCCTCGGGTTACTCCCCTTCTGCTGCTGCGGCGCTGCCGCGCACCTTATCGCGCCGGGGCGACGAGCCGAGTACCACCGCCACGGTTGTGCCGCTGGGTTGCCGCGGCCTGATCTCCAACCGGCCTCGGATACGTTCCGCCCTCTCCGCCATGATCGCAAGACCATAGTGCCCCTCGGGGCGCTGGTCACCGATGCCGTGACCGTCATCCGACACTTCGATCCGGGCGTACGGGGGATCCACCTCACAGGTGACCCAGAGGTTCGACGCACCGGCGTGCTTGCGCGCGTTGGTGACCGCCTCCTGGGCGATACGCAGCAACTCGGCCTCGGTGGCGGCCGGCAGCCGGGCGGTGGACTCGTCCAGCGACAGGTTCACCCGCAGCCCGCCGGAGGCGCCGACGGTGCGGGCGTACTCGGCGATGGCGGCGGCCAGGCCGCCGTGCCGGTCCACCTCGCTGCGCAACTCGAACAGGCTGAGCCGCAACTCGGTGATCACCCGGGTGACCTCCTGGCGCAACGTGCGCAGTGAGTCGGCGGTCTCCTCGGCGTCGTCGTGCACGGTGGCCAGCGCGTTGTCGATGCCGTAGCCGACCATCACCAGCTCCTGCGCCACCCCGTCGTGGATCTCCCGGGCCAGCCGCTGCCGCTCCTCGTTGGTGGCCAGCGAACGCACCTCGTCGAAGAGCAGCGCCGCCTCCAGCCGCAGGGCCGCCGGGCCGGTCAGCGCGGTGACCCGGGACACCACCGGCGGCGGGTACGCGGCGCCGGTGTCCGCCTCGATCACCACCAGGCCGACCGTGCGCACGCCGGCGACCAGCGGCACGATCAGCGCCGACACGTCGCCGGAGTGCCGGGACCGGGCCTGCGAGCGGGCCGAGACGGTCGGCTGCTGGCTGGCCCAGGCGTCGGCGATGGCCGAGTCGGCGTCGAGCGTGGTCTCCCAGTCGACCCGGTCCGCGCCGATCTGGGCGAGCACCACCAGCCGGCCGCCGCCGCTGGCGGAGAGCACCGCCCCACGGTCGGTCTTCGCGACCACCCGCAGCTCCTCCAGCAGGTGCTCGGAGATGCCGCCCGGGTCGAGGGTGGCGCCGGGAAGCTGGCGGGCGACCGTGCGCAGCTGGGTCAGCAGTCGGGTGGCCTCGGCGTACGGCTGGGGTTTGCCCTCGCCGCGGACCCGCATCACCCGCTGCAACGTGCCGGCGGTGTAGAGGCCGAGGCCGGCCAGGATCAGCCACTGGGTGCAGACCGCCAGGTAGCCGACCTGGCCGAGTTGCGCCTCGCCGCCGACCTCGGTGAAGGCGGCGCTGACCAGCAGCGTCGCCGCGGCCACCACGAGCAGCGCGGCGCCCTCGCGGAACCGCCGGCGCAACGCGGTCACGGTGACCGGCACGGCGAGGTACGGCAGCACCGCGGAGGCGCCCCGCCCGTCGACGACGCCGGTGAGCTGGGCTTCGGCGGCGACCTGGCTGGCCGCCAGCCCGAGCACCACCACCTCGGCGAAGCGGCTGATCGGAGCGAGTAGCCGGTGCTGCGGGGCGAGCACGGCGGGCAGCCCGGCGAGGCCGAGCAGGGCGATCCACCAGAGCTGGGCGGGGTCGCGGGTGGCGAACAGAGTCAGGGCGGCGACCAGCGCGAGGAGGACCGCGCGGGCGCCGACCGCGAGGAGCTGCGTCGGTGGCAGTCCGGATGTGGAGGCGGGCACCTGACGGATGGTAGTCAGCGCTGGTAGATCTCCGCGATCTCCGTGGCGTACGTCTTGTGCACGACCTGTCGCTTGACCTTCAGCGACGGGGTCAGCTCGCCGGTCGCCTCGGTGAAGTCCTGCGGCAGGATCCGGAACACCTTGATCGCCTCGGCCTTGGACACGGACAGGTTGGCCCGGTCGACCGCGGCCTGCACCTCGGCCCGCAGCGCCTCGTCCTCGCGCAGCTCGGCCGCGCTCGTGGTCTCCGGCCGCCCCTGCCCGGCCAGCCACTTCGGCAGCGCCTCCTCGTCCAGGGTGACCAGCGCCGCGATGAACGGCTGCCGGTCGCCGACGACGACGCACTGGCTGACCAGCGGGTGCGCCCGGACCTGGTCCTCCAGCACCGCCGGGGCGACGTTCTTGCCGCCGGCGGTCACGATCATCTCCTTCTTGCGGCCGGTGATGCTGAGGTAGCCGTCCTCGTCGAGCTGGCCCAGGTCGCCGGTGCGGAACCAGCCGTCGGTGGTGAGCGCCTCGGCGGTGGCCTCCTCGTTGTGCCAGTAGCCCTGGAAGACGATGTCCCCGGAGATCAGGATCTCGCCGTCGTCGTCGATCCGGACGGTGACGCCGGGCAGCGGGCGGCCGACCGTGCCGATCCGGGTGCCGGTGGGCAGGTTGGCGGCGGCGGCCGGCGAGGTCTCGGTGAGGCCGTAACCCTCGCAGATGGTCACCCCGACGCCGCGGAAGAAGTGCCCGAGCCGGGCGCCGAGCGGCGCGCCGCCGGAGATGGCGTCGCGGCACCGGCCGCCGAGCGCCGCGCGCAGCTTGCCGTAGACCAGCTTGTCGAAGAGGGCGTGCTGGGCGCGCAGCGCCAGCCCCGGCCCGCCGGGAAGCTCCTGGGCCTCGCTCCAGGCGATGGCGACCTTCTCCGCCCGGTCGAAGATCGAGCCCTTGCCGTCGGCCTCGGCCTTCTGCCGCGCGCCGTTGTAGACCTTCTCGAAGACCCGGGGTACGGAGAGCACGAACGTCGGCTTGACGTCCTGCAACTCGCCGACCAGGTTGCTGGTGTCCGCGCAGTGCGCCATGGTGGCCCGGGCCTGCACCACGCCGACCTGGATGAGCCGGGCGAACGCGTGCGCCAGCGGCAGGAAGAGCAGGGTCGAGGCGCCCTCGCGGAACAGGTTCGGCAGCACCGGCACCGCGTTGGCGATGTCGGCGTAGATGTTGCGGTGGGTCAGCACGCAGCCCTTCGGCCGGCCGGTGGTGCCACTGGTGTAGATGATCGTGGCGAGGTCGTCGGCCTTGAGCATCGAGCGGCGTACCTCGACCTCGGCCGGGTCCACCGACGCGCCGGCGGTGACCAGCTCGTCCACCGCGTCCAGCTCGATCTGCCAGACCTCGCGCAGCTCGGGCAGCCGGTCCCGGACGCCGGCGACCAGGGTGGCGTGGGCGGTGCTCTCCACCACCACGGCCACAGCGCCGGAGTCGCCGAGGATCCAGGCGGCCTGCTCGGCGCTGGAGGTCTCGTAGATCGGCACGGTGACCGCGCCGGCCGCCCAGATGGCGTAGTCGAACAGGGTCCACTCGTAGCGGGTGCGGCTCATCAGCGCGACCCGGTCGCCGGGGGAGACGCCGGCCGCGACCAGGCCCCGGGCCACCGCGACCACCTCGTCCCGGAACTGTCGACAGGTCACCTCGACCCGGGCCGCGGGCCCGGAGTCGCCGGTGGCCCGGACGAACTGCACGGTGTCCGGGGCGACCTCGGCGTTTTCCCAGACCGGGTCGGTCAGGTTGGCCGCGTCGCCGACGGTGACGATCGGCGGGACGGAGAACTCGCGCACCTGCACTCCCTCGTGCTCGCACCGGCGCCGGGCCGGCCTGGTCGGCTCAGTCGAAACCTACCCGCCCGCCTGGCCGGGCGGCCGGGTAGCCTCCCCCCATGGCGGACTCCTCCACCCAGTCGATCATCATCGGCGCGTCACCGGACCGGGTGGCGGCGGTCATCTGTGACTTCCCCCGCTACCCGGAGTGGACCGAGGCGGTGCGGCGGGCCGAGGTGGTCGAGGAGTACGAGGACGGCTACGCCAGTCAGGTGCGGTTCACGCTGGACGCGGGTGTGCTGGCCGACGAGTACGTGCTGGCCTACGAGTACGCCGAGGACATCTCCCGCATCGAGTGGCACCTGGTCGCGCCGTCGCGCATGCAGCGGTCCCAGCGCGGGTCGTACGACCTTCTCGGCAATTCGGACGGCACGACCACGGTGACCTACACGCTCGAGGTGGAGCTGTCGGTGGGGATGCTCGGCATGTTCCGCCGCAAGGCCGAGAAAATGATCATGGATACGGCGTTGAAGCAGCTCAAGCACCGGGTAGAAACACCCGGTGCGGCAGACTGATCCCGTTCGCCGTCCCGGTCGTCACGCTTGAGGAGCCGAACCATGGGCACCACCGATCCGGGTTCGGCCCGGGAAGAGGCCGAGCGCCTCGTCGTCACGCTGCTGGCCACCGCGCGGCTCGCCGCCGCCTCGTCCGGGGCGGGCCAGGGCCCGCTCGGTGGGATCCTCTCGGGTGTCCTCGGTCACAGCCCGGGCGCCGCCGGCACCGGTTTCGCCACCGGGTCGCCGGAATGCTGCGTCTGTCCGCTCTGCCGCGGGATCGCGGCGTTGCGTGACCCGAGTCCGGAGTTCGCCGAGCGGCTCGCCACCGGCGCCGGCGACCTCGCAGCGGGGGTGGCCAGCATGTTGCGGGCGTTCGCGCCGCCGACGTCGGGCGGACCGGCCGCACCGGCGGAGCCGACGCCACCGGCGCCCCCGGCCGGTGCCGCGCCGACCGGCTCGGCCGACCATGTGTGGCGCGAGGCGACCCGTACCGGGCATGATTCTCAGCCGGCACCCGAGCAGGACGTGTGGGCCGCCGCCACCCGGGGGGAGGGCGCGGCCGACCCGGGTGCCTCGGAACCGCCCGTCGACGCCGCCGGGCCGGATGCGCCGGCGGCGAGCCGGCCGCCGGCCGGCAGTCCAGTGGTGCCCGCCTCGCGGGCGCCCGGCGAGGCGGGCGCGGACGCACCAGGCGACGGGGCCTGACCACCGGACATCCCGGGAGCGCACGGCCGGTTCGGCCGGTGCCGGGGGAGCACAGCAGAGGGGAGTGGCAGCGGTGACGCTGACCATCGGAGTCGACGTCGGTGGCACGAAGGTGGCCGGTGGTGTCGTGGACGACACCGGCGCGGTGCTCGTGCAGACGCGCCGGGACACCCCCGCCGACGACGTGGCCAAGACCCGCGACGTCATCATCGAGGTGGTCACCGAGCTGTCCACCGGGCGTACCGTCGAGGCCGTCGGAATCGGCGCGGCCGGCTGGATCGACGCCTCCCGCTCCACCGTGCTCTTCGCCCCCAACCTGGCCTGGCGGGACGAGCCGCTGCGCTCCTACGTCGGCAACGCCACCGGCCTGCCGGTGATCGTGGAGAACGACGGGAACGTGGCCGCCTGGGCCGAGTTCCGCTACGGCGCGGCCCGCGACGCCGACGACTCGATGGTCATGTTCACCATCGGCACCGGCGTCGGCGGCGGCATCGTGCTCGGCGGCGAGCTGGTCCGGGGCGCCAACGGCATCGCGGCCGAGCTGGGGCACATGCTCACCGTGCCGGACGGCCACCAGTGCGGCTGCGGCCGGCTCGGTTGCATCGAGCAGTACGCCAGCGGCAGCGCGCTGGTCCGCTTCGCCCGCGCCGCCGCCCGGCAGGAGCCGCACCGGGCCGCCGCGCTGCTGGAGCTGGCCGACGGCGAGGCCGAGGCGATCACCGGCCCGATGGTGACCGCCGCGGCCAAGGGCGGCGACCAGGTCTCCACCGAGGCGTTCGCCCAGGTGGGTCGCTGGCTCGGCACCAGCCTCGCCGACATGGCGCAGATCCTCGACCCGCAGGTGCTGGTGGTCGGCGGCGGCGTGATCGACGCCGGGGACCTGCTGCTCGGCCCGACCCGGCGGTCGTTCGCCGACGCGCTGGCCCAGCGCAGCCGCCTGCCCGTGGCCGAGGTGCGCCCGGCCGAACTGGGCAACACCGCCGGCGTGATCGGCGCCGCCGACCTGGCCCGGCGGATCTGACGTGCCGGGCCCGGGGGTGCCGCTGCGGGTGCTGTCGTACAACGTCCACTCGCAGCGTGACGACACGGCCGCGCTGGCCGAGGTGGTCCGGGAGGCCGCGCCGGACGTGGTGATCGTCCAGGAGGGGCCGCGCCGGTTCCGGTGGCGGCAGAAGTGCGCCACGCTCGCCGACTCGTTCGGCCTCGTGGTGGCCGCCGGTGGGCTGCCGTCGCTGGGCAACGTGCTGCTGACCAGCCTGCGGGTGCGGGTCACCGACACCCGGTGCGCGCGCTACCCGCTCACCCCGGGGCGGCACCTGCGCGGGGCCGCGTACGCACGGTGCCGGGTGGGCGGCGTCGGCTTCCTGCTGGCCGGCTCGCACCTGTCCACGGACCCGGCGGAGCGGCCCGCCCAGGCGGCGGCGTTCAAGCGGGAACTGGCCGCGTCCCCACTGCCGGTGGTGGCCGGCGCGGACCTCAACGAGGGGCCGGACGGGCCGGCCTGGCGGACCGTGGCCGAGGGGTTTACCGACGCCGCGGTCGCCGCCGACCGGGCCGACCGGCACACGTTCTCCTGCGCCGACCCGCGGCGCCGCATCGACGCGCTATTCGTCGACCCGCGGATCGGCGTGGTCGACTACGACGTGGTCGACACCCCGCGCACGCGCCGGGCCAGCGACCACTTCCCGGTCCTGGTCGATCTGCTGCTGCCGACCGCCGACTGACCGCGCTCCCGCCGCGGCCCGCGCATGCGGGCGGGCGGGCGTGTCTCGCGGACGGCGACGGCGGTGTGTCGGTGCCGCGCGACACCGGCGGGCGCGCCGAACGTCACGACGGAGCGTGACGCATCGGCCAGCGGCGGACTCCGCCCGCCGCCGCCTTTGCTCTGCGGCCATCTGCGCAGCAGTCACCCATGGTGATCGCGGCAGTCGGCCGCGAACCGCCGGCCCGCGCCGGTCTGCCCAGCTCACGTCCGTGCTGCGTCCGTGGCTGCAGAGCAAAGGCGCGGAGCAGGTACGCCTCCGGCGCGGCCTCGCCCTCACGTTGGGTGAGCCGGGCGTGGTGACCGTGCGTCAGGCCGATCGTGGCATCGAGCGCCGCGATGCCCGCACGAGGTCCGGAACGGCTGGACAACGGCGGGCATTGTCGGCAGGATTTCGCACCGACCGGCATGCGTGCCGCACAAAAGGAGAATTCCCGGTGCCCTCCTCCACCGATCCCGGCCGCCCGGACGCCACGGCTGCCACTGCCGCCCCGAGCCGGGACGACCGGCCGGTCTCCGACCGGGGCGACACGGTCTGCGTCATCGGCGCCGGCGCCAGCGGGCTGACCGCCGTGAAGAACCTCCGCGAGGCCGGCTTCGGCGTCGACTGCTACGAGCGGGAGACCGGCGTCGGCGGGGCGTGGAACTGGCGGCACGACCGCAGCCCGGTGTACGCCAGCACCCACCTCATCTCGTCCCGGCCGTTCACCCAGTTCCCGGACTTCCCGATGCCCGACGACTGGCCGGACTACCCGCACCACAGCCAGTTGCTGTCCTACTTCGAGCGCTACGCCGACCACTTCGACCTGCGCCAGCACGTCTGGTTCGGCACCGAGGTGGTCCGGGTGGAGCCGGTCGACGGCGACCGGTGGGACGTGACGACCCGCAGCACCGGCGGCTACGGCCCGGAGCGCACCTCCCGGTACGCCGGCGTGGTGCTGGCCAACGGCCACAACTGGTCGCCCAAACTGCCCCGGTACGAAGGGCTGGCGGAGTTCCGGGGCGACGTCATGCACGCCTCGTCCTACAAGGACCCGGCCCAGTTGCGGGGCAAGCGGGTGCTGGTGGTGGGCGCCGGCAACACCGGCTGCGACATCGCGGTGGAGGCCGCCCAGCAGGCGTCACACTGCTGGCACTCCACCCGGCGCGGCTACTGGTACGCCCCGAAGTACGTCCTCGGCCGCCCGGCCGACCAGGTCAACGACACGCTGCTGGCGCTGCGGGTGCCGCTGCGGGTGCGGCAGTGGCTCTACCACTGGACGCTGCGGTTGACCGTCGGCGACCTGACCCGGTTCGGCCTGCCGAAGCCCGACCACCGGGTCTACGAGACGCACCCGATCGCCAACAGCCAGCTCGTCTACTACGTCGGGCACGGCGAGATCACGCCGGTGCCGGACGTGGCCCGGTTCCACGACCGCACCGTCGAGCTGACCGACGGCCGGCGGATCGACCCGGAGCTGGTGGTCTTCGCCACCGGATACCTGCCGCGCTTCGAGTTCATGCAGGGCCGGGTGCTCGGCGACGAGGACGGCTCCGGCAAGCCCCGGCTGTGGCTGAACGCGTTCAGCGCGGGCTCTCCCACGCTGGCCGTGGTCGGCCTGGTCCAGCCGGACTCCGGCATCTTCGCCATCTCGCACTGGCAGAGCGTGCTCTTCGCCCGACTGCTCACGCTGCGCGCCACCCGACCGGAGCGGGTCGCCGCGTTCGACCGTCGGGTCCGCGCCGGTCTCGGCGAGCGATACTCGGCGAAGGTCAAGGACAGCACCCGGCACTGGTTCGAGGTCGGCCACGCCGACTACCTGCGCGCCCTGCAGAAGGCGCTGCACGAGCTGGAGGGAGCCAGATGACCACCACCGGGCGGGTGCGGGTGGTCCGCGCCTGGGAGTGGGCCCGGCCGGAACGGCCGGTGCGCCGCGAGGTGCTGGCCGCGATGCCGGACCAGGAGGAGGCCAAACCGCCGCTGCTGTTCGTGCCCGGCTTCGGGCACGGCGCGTGGGCGTTCGCCGAGCACTGGCTGGGCCACGCCGCCGGTCGCGGTTTCCCGGCGTACGCGGTGAGCCTGCGCGGGCACGGCGGCAGCGAGCCGGCGCCGGAGGCGACGCTGCGCGCGTACACCCATGACGTGGTGCAGGTGGCGGCGAGCCTGCCGCGGCAGGCGGTGCTGGTGGGGCACGGCGCCGGTGCTCGGGTGGTGGCGCACGCGCTGTCCCGCTACCCGGCCCGGGCGGCGGTGCTGGTCGCGCCGGTGCTCGGCGACTGGGCGACGTTCGGCGCGGCGCTGCGCCGCAACCCGGCCGGCACGCTGCCGGCGGTCTTCGGCGCCGGGCTGCGGCTCAACCGGCGGCAGCTGTTCAGCCGGGAACTGCCCGACGCGGACGCCCGCCGGCACGTGGCCCGGCTGGGCCGGGCCGGTCGCCGCGCGCAGTGGCAGTTGCTCACCGGCCGGCAGCCGGAGCCGGCGGTGGGCAGCCCGGCGATGCTGGTGCTGGGCAGCCCCGACGACCGCGTCCTGCCGGCGACCGCGCTGACCAGGGCGGCCCGCCGCTACGCCTCGGCCCCGCTGCTCTTCCCCGGCATGGGTCACGACCTGATGCTCGACGCCCGCTGGCGGGAGCCGATCGACGCGATCCTGGACTGGCTGGACAAGGACCCGGCGCCCACCTCGGGGTGAGCGCCGGGCGTCGGCTCAGCGGCCGGCGGCCCGGCGGGCGACGAGTGACCCGCTCTCCTCCAGGGCACTCAGGTAGGACGCCGCCCAGGCGTGGATGTCGTTGTGCGCCAGGTGCTCGCGCATCGCGCGCATCCGGGTCGCCACGTCCTGCGGGCCGGCCCGCAGCGCGGCGAGCAGCCCCTGCTTCAGGCCGTCCAGGTCGTGCGGGTTGACCAGGTACGCCTGCTCCAGCTCGGCGGCCGCACCGGCGAACTCACTGAGCAGCAACGCGCCGGTGTCGTCGACCCGGGCCGCCACGTACTCCTTGGCCACCAGGTTCATCCCGTCGCGCAACGGGGTCACCGCCATCACGTCGGCGACCCGGTAGAGCGCCACCAGCTCCGCGCGGTCGAACGGCTGGCTGAGGTAGTGGATCGCCGGCTCGCCGACCCGGCCGAACTCGCCGTTGATCCGGCCCACCTGGTGCTCCACCCGGTCACGCAGGATCTGGTACTGCGCCACCCGGTCCCGGCTGGGCACCGCCACCTGCACCAGCACCGTGTCCCGGACCTTGACGTCGCCGCTGGCCAGCAGCTCGCGGTAGGCCTTGAGCCGCTGCTCGATGCCCTTGGTGTAGTCCAACCGGTCGACGCTGAGGATCACCTTCTCCGGCTGGCCGAGATCCTGCCGCAGCCGGCGGGCCCGATCGGCGACCTCGGGCCGGGCGGCGAGCGCGGCCACCTCGGCGGTGTCGACGGCGACCGGGAAGGCGCCGATGCGCACCACCCGGTCGTCCACGCCGATCCGCCGGTCGGTCGCGGACAGGCCGAGCACCTTCGTGGCGAGCTGGGCGAAGTTGTGCGCGGCCTGGGCCCGCTGGAAGCCGATCAGGTCGGCGCCGAGCATCCCGCGCAGCAGCTCGGAGCGGCGGGGGAGCTGCATGAACAGCTCCGGCGGCGGGAACGGCACGTGCAGGAAGAAGCCGATCCGCAGGTCGGGGCGGAGCGCGCGGAGCAGACCGGGCACCAACTGGAGGTGGTAGTCCTGCACCCAGACCAGGCCGCCCGGCTCGGCCACCTCGGCGGCGGCCTCGGCGAACCGCTGGTTGACCCGCTGGTAGGCCTCCCACCAGCGGCGGTGGTATTCCGGCTGCTCGACGGCGTCGTGGTAGAGCGGCCAGAGGGTGGCGTTGGCGAAGCCCTCGTAGTGGTCACGGAAGTCTTCGGCGTTCAGCGCGACGGAGCGCATCCGGACGCCGTCCACGTCGGGCAGGTCGGGAGCGGGGCCGGTGCCACCGGCCCAGCCGACCCAGGTGGCGGGCGTGTGCCGGAGCAGGGGGTGCAGGACGCTCACCAGGCCGCCGGGGCTGCGGCGCCACTCGAAGGCGCCGTCCGGCGCCACGCTGTCGTCGATGGGGAGGCGGTTGGCCACCACCACGAGGGGACTCTGTCGCATCGGGCAATCCGCTCAGCAGGGGGACCGGCGACCGGATCAAGCGCAAACCGGACAGCCGGTGCGGGACGTGACGTTCAGCGGTATTCCTACTGACCGTAAGTTACACCCCTGTTACCCGCCAGCCGCGGGGCGTCTGCCGTCCCGCGATCCGGGCAGGCACCCGGACGCCGCTCAGACGACCGCGCCGTCGTCCGGGTCGTGGTCGTCCCGGTCGCCCGGGCGCAGTCGCCAGATGAGCATCACGAACCCGGCCAGGATGCCGGTGAAGCCGAGCAGCGTCACCACCTGCGGGTCGACCAGCGACATCACGGTGGGGGACAGGAACAGCAGGAAGCCGAGCACGATGCTGAGCACGCCGAGCACGGCGTATTTCGAGAAACGCGGCAGCGGGGGCGGCGGGGGCGGGGTGTAGTGCTCCTCGGCCGACGCGTCGTCGGGCAGGCCGGCGCCGAACGTGTCCAGGCCGTCCAGCAGGGAGGGCTCGTCGTGCCGGTCGCGGCTGACCGAGATGCCGGAGACGTCCGCGGCGTAGGGCAGCCGGCGTACGTCGGTGGCGGTCGGACCGGCCGGCTCGTCGGCGCGGCCGGTGGCGCCACCGCCCGGCGCGGCCGGGTCGTCGACGTCCTCGGCGGCGGGCCAGGGGTTGCCGCCAGCGGCCGGCGCGGTGTGGAACCCCGCGACGATCTTGGCCCACTCGGCCTCGATGTCCGGCTCGTCGGGCGGCGGCTCGCCACCCTCGTCGGCGAGCTGGGTGAGGTAGTCGCGGGCGGTCCTCAGGTGGAACCGGTCGACGTAGAGCCGGTCGACCGGGCGGGCCGGCACCGTGGTGGTGCGGGTCACCGGATTCAGGTCGGCGGAGGGTTGGAGGTAGGCGGCGATGCCGCCGGCGGCCAGCACGTCGAGCAGGTGCTCGCCGACGCGCGGATCGACGTCGCCCGCGACCGCGTACTCGGCCGCGTCGAGCCCGTTGTCCCGCCGCCCTCGGCGGGGCCCGCCCCCTGACACCGGACACCCCCTTCATCGCGGCCTGACGCCGTGCCCTGAATCCTGACACGTCCGGGCCCGGTTCCGGGAGTGCGTTGTGGCGCGGCGAAAAGTCACCTTCACCACCAAAGCCGAAAACCGTACCCGTCCGGGGCTCGCCTGAGGTCAACCGGCCCCGGCGACGCGCAGCAGCCCGCCGGCGGCGTGCCGGTCCGCGAACGCCCGGACCCGGGCCAGTGTCCGCGTCGCGGCCTCCGGGTCCGCCTCGGCCAACGGCCCCGCCGCCAGGGCGGCGGCGATGATCTCGTCGGTGACGTCGGTCATCCCGGCGTAGTCCGCCGCGACGGCGGTGAACAACCGGCCCGCCCGGGCCAGGTCGCCGTCGTGCCGGGCCAGCGCCGCGTCCGCCGACCGGCCGGCCGCCCGCGCCCAGCGGGTGGCGCGCGGCGCGCGACCCAGCAGGTCGCGCACCAGCACCGCGGCGTCGCCGCCGAGCAGGCCGGCGACGTGGCCGACCGCCGGCACCCACTCGGCGAACGGGATCATCCGGGTCCGCCGCCAGTCCTCGTCCAGCTCGGCGAGGAGCGCGAGCGCGTCGTCCCGGCGGCCCTGCACCGCCCGGCAGAGCGCGGCGTGGGCCACCGTGGACCTCAGCACCCGGTGGAAACCACTGCGCCGGGCGGCGACCAGCGCCTGGTCCACCAGGTCGGGGTCGCCGCCGCCGGCAGGGCCGTCACCCAACGCCCGGATCCAGCCGGACACCGCCACGATGTGCAGGTCCCACTCGTCGGTCGGACGCCGGGTGGAACCCTCGGCCATCCGCAGCGCCGCGGTCCAGTCGCCGCTGTAGTAGGACCGGGCCCACTGGTCGGCGAAGCCGATCGTCAGCCCGTGCTCGCCGCCCAGGTCCAGGGACCGCTGCTCGTCGACCAGCCGGGCCGAGCCGGCCAGGTCCCCCTCCTCCTGCAACGCCCAGGCGAGATTCTGCACCGCCCGCCGGCGGCTGGTCAGCCGCTCCAGCCGGCACTCCTCGGTGACCTCGGCCAACTCGGCGTACGCCTCCTCGACGCCGGCCTGGTAGCGGGCCACCGCGAGGGTGATCCGGGCGTTGGCCCGCGCCTCGCGAAGCTCCAACCGCTCGGCCAGCTCGGCGGCGCTGCCGGCGGCGGCGCAGGCCGGCTCGGTCTCGGCGTCGAGCATGTGCGCCCGGGCCAGCTCCAGCAGCACGCCGACCTTGTCCTCGCTGTCCGGCAGCGCGGCGTGCAGCCGGATCGCCCGGTCCAGGCAGCGCAGCGTCTCCGACCGGTCGGCCCGGGCCCACGCCGCGGTGGCCAGCAGCCGCCACGCCTTCGCCGCGCCCGGCAGGTCACCGGCGTCGGCCAGCCGCCCGGCCAGGCCGGTGAGCAGGGCGGTGCCGCCGTCGACCAGGAACCCGTCCTGGTCGGCGTAGAAGGTCAGCTCGGCCTGGAACAGCTCCAGCGCCGGGTCCGGGCCGCACTCCACGCTGAGCGCGCGCTCGACGAGCGTGGCGGCGGTGTCCAGCGCGTGCAGCTCGTAGGCCCGGCGGGCCGCCCGGTGCAGCGCGGCCCGGGTCGCGGCGGCGTGCGGGGCCTGGTCGAGCCCCACCGTGCGGGCGATCTCGTGCGCCGCCCAGCGGTGGTTGGCCACCACCTCGGCCAGGTCGTGCTGCCGGCCGTCGGCGAGTTGCTCCAACCAGTCGGCGGCGCGCTGGTGCCGGGCGACCCGCTCGGCCCGGGGGAGTCGCTGATAGCAGACGTCCCGGACCAGCACGTGCCGGAACCGGTATTCCGGCTGGCCCGGCATGGTCGAGGCGGGCAGCTCGAAGACCAGGTCGCGCCGCTGGAGGCGGTGCAGCGCCCGGGCCACCCACTCCGCGGGCCGGCCCAGGGCCAGCGCCACCGGCGCCGCCCAGAACTGCACGCCGACCACCGAGGCGGCCTGGAGCACCGCGCGGTCGGCCGGGTCGAGCAGGTCGAGCCGGTTGGCGATGACCGCCTGGACGGTACGCGGCATCCCGGCGCCCCCGGCCGGGCCGAGCCGCGCCACGGTGCTCGTGCGCTCGACCAGCCCGCCGTCGAGCAGCATCCGGGCGTACTCCTGGGCGTAGAGCGGGTTGCCGTCGGCGAACTCGATCAGCGGCGCGCGGGCGTCGCTGGGCAGCGTGGCCTGGCCGAGCAGCAGCGAGTAGAGGGTGCCGATGTCGCCGTCGTGCATCGGTGGCACCGAGATGGACATCGCGCCGCTGATCGTGCCGGTCCAGGCCGGGTGCCGCTCGCGCAGCTCCGGCCGGGCGGTCGCGACGACCAGCAGCGGCACGTTACGGGCCGACGCGCCGAGCTGCTCGACGAAGGAGAGCATCGCCTCGTCCGCCCAGTGCATGTCCTCGAAGACGAGCACGGTGGGGCCGGTCGCGGCCAGCGCGAGCAGGAAACGCCGCCACGCCGCCTCGGTCTCGGCCGACGTGAGCCGCTCGCCGGGCAGGCCGAGCAGCGGGCCCAGCGCCTCGGCCAGCCGGACCGCGTGCGGGTCGGCGAGCCGCCCCAACCGCTCGCGCAGGCGCTCCCGGGCGGCGACCGGGTCGTCGGCGCCGGTCAGCCCGGCCCAGCGCCGCACGATGTCGGCGAGCGCGGCGTAGGTGACGTTCTCGCCGAACGGCGGACACTGACCGGTCAGCCAGCTGACCCGGGGGCCGGGCAGGCTCGCCGCGTGCCGGGCCAGCTCGCGCAGCAGTCGGCTCTTGCCCACCCCGGCGGGCCCGAAGACGGTCAGCAGCTGTGAGGTGCGCTCGGTCATGGTGCGGTGCAGCGCGCTGACCAGCAGCCCCCGCTCGTGGTCCCGGTCGACCATCGGGGTCAGCTCGGCGCCCTGGTCGTCGCGCCGGGGCCGGGCCTGCACGGCCAGCCAGATCCGGCTCACCGCGGACCGCCCGCGCAGCGTCACCGGCGGCTGGTCGGCGTACTCCATCTCGCGCCGGGTGGCCCCCCAGGTGCTCTCGTCGACCACCACGCCGCCGACCGGGGCCAGCGCCTGCAACCGGCTCGCGGTGTTGACCACGTCGCCGGTGACGAAGGCCTGGCCGCCGTCGCGCGCCGCGGCCAGGTCGACGAGCGCCTCGCCGGTGGCGATGCCGACCCGGAAGCCGAGCGGAGGGTGCGGCCCGGACGGCTGCCGGGCCAGGCTCCGCTGCAGCTCCAGCCCGGCGCGTACGCAGCGCAGCGCGTCGTTGTCGGTGGCCACCGGCGCGCCGAACAACGCCATGACCGCGTCGCCGATGTACTTCTCCACCACCCCGCCGTACTGGTGCACCAGCCGGCGCACCGTGGCGAAGTACGCCTGTTGCAACCCGCGGGCCTGTTCCGGGTCGGCCCGTTCGGCGTACGTGGTGAAGTCGACGATGTCGATGAAGAGCACACTGACCTGCCGGCGGTCCTCCTGCACCGCTACCGCGTGGTCGCGCAGCGGCTGACCGCAGTTGGTGCAGAAGTTGGCGCCGGGGTCGTTGGCGTGACCGCAGCCCGGGCAGGCCGCCGCGAGCGGCCGGCCGCACCCGCCGCAGAAGCGGTCGTCCGGCCCGGCGCTCCGGGCGCAGTGTCCACAGGTGAGGTCGATGTCCGGCTCCGTACGCGTGAGGTACCCAGTGTCCCGCGCGACCTGGCAGTCGGGTACCCGACGGGTCGACGGGACGTCACGGCTGTTCGGCCGGGTCTAGTCTCCCCTAGCAGGAAGTCCCGTCGACAGGGAGAGTGCCGTGCACGTCCGGCTTTCCGCCCCCTGGACCGATCCACGAGGGACGGTGTGGGCCACTGGCGACACGGTCGACGTGGATGCCGTCACGCTCGCCGAACTGGAGGAAAAAGGCATGGTGGAGCAGCCCACGAGCAGCGGATCGTCCGAGACCACGACCACGACGACCACGCCGCCGAAGAAGACCGACCCGTCGAAGATCGGCCCCGGCCCGACCGCGCCGCCGGCCGACACCGAGGACAAGTGACGCGACGACGCGGTTCATGACGGCGGGGCCCGGCGGATCGATCGCCGGGCCCCGCCGTCGGCGGCTCAGCGGTCGCTCATGCCGGCGCGGCGGCGCAGCGCGGCCACGTCGGTGACCACGATCCGGCGACCCTCGGTACGCAGCCAGCCGCGGCTGGCGAACGAGCCGATGGCCTGATTGACGCTCTGCCGCGAGCCGCCGGCCATCTCGGCGAGCTGGCTCTGGTTGAGCTCGATGGTGATCATCGGGGCCTGACTCTCGCCGGCCAGCCGGACCAGCGTCTTGGCCACCCGGCCGGGCAGGTCGAGGAAGACGTGGTCGGCGTTCTGCTCGGTGAGCCGGCGGATCAACTGGCCGAGCGAGCGCATCACCGCGTCGAGGATGCGCGGGTTGGAGTGCACCAGCTCCATGAAGGCGGGGCGGGACAGCGCCAGCGCGGCGCAGTCCTCGATCGCCTCGGCCGAGGCGGACCGGGTCGAGGCGTCCAGCAGGGAGACCTCGCCCAGCACGTCCGGGGGTCGGATCACCGACAGCACGGCCCGTTCGCCGGTGGGGGCGGTGCGGAACACCGCCACGGCGCCCCGGCGCAGCACGATCAGCGACTCGCCGGGGTCGTTCTCGACGAAGAGGAGCTGCCCCTTGCGGTAGGTGCGTGGCACGGCCGCGGCGATGACCCGCTGCCGCACCTCCGGCTCCAGCCCGGCGAACATCTCCACGCCCGTGAGCGCGTCGCCTGGCTCCGGCATGCGAGACTCCACGCCAACCCCTCCCCGGTCAGAAGTCACCACTCGCACACCGGGTGAAGCTGTCAGTCCCGGACGAGGCAGCTCAACCGGTTCGGCGCCCGACGGCGGTACACATCAGATCATGACGTCCCGGTAGCGTGCTGTACACCCCTGGAGACACTTCCGTGACCATGCCGGCCGTCGGCCGGCGCCGCGCCGACCTCGGTCGACGCCCCGACGGCGGCCCGGCGGGGCCGATGGGCGAGGATGGGTGCGATGGTCTACCGCTACTTCTACGACTGCGAGTTCATCGAGGACGGCCGCACGGTCGACCTGGTGTCGATCGGCGTGGTCGACGAGTACGGCCGCGAGTTCTACGCGGTCTCCACCGAGTTCGACGACTCCCGGGCGGTGCCCTGGGTGCGCCGCCACGTGCTGGACAAGCTCCCGTCGCCGGCCGACCGGGCCTGGCGCTCGCGGGAACGGATCCGCGACGACCTGCACGAGTTCCTGCTCGCCCCGGTCCGCGACCGGCCGTCCGAGCAGCTCGAACTCTGGGCCTGGTACGCCGCCTACGACCACGTGGTGCTGGCGCAGCTCTGGGGCGCCATGCCGGCGTTGCCGCGGGAGATCCCCCGGTTCACCAAGGAGCTGCGCCAACTCTGGGACGACCGGGGCCGGCCCCGGCTGCCGGAGGCCGAGTCCGGCCGCCACGACGCGCTCGTCGACGCCCGGCACAATCTGGCCCGCTGGCGGGCCATGACCACCCGCTGAGCGGTGCTGGCGCGAACGCACCGAGCGCAGCGGGGGCCGTGAGCGCCTGCCGAACCGGCACCGCAGGTGCGAGCGCACCGAGCGCAGCGAGGGCCGTGAGCGCCTGCCGAACCGGCACCGCAGGTGCGAACGCACCGAGCGCAGCGAGGGCCGTGAGCGCCTGCCGAACCGGCACGGCAGGTTTGACCCGTTCTGCCCGGGGCACCGGAGCGGCATCACGCCGATCCGAGGAGGGTGCCATGAGCAACGAGCCGACCAGCGCAACCGACGCCCGCCGCAAGGTCACCGAGCTGATCCGGGACGCCCGGATCTGCCTGCTCACCACCACCGCCGTCGACGGGCGCCTGGTCAGCCGGCCGATGGGCCTGCAGGAGGCGGACTTCGACGGCGACCTGTGGTTCTTCGCGTACGCCGACTCCGCCAAGATTCGCCAGATTCGGGTGAACCCGCAGGTCAACGTCGGTTTCTCCGATCAGAAGCACAACGCCTGGGTGTCGGTGGCCGGGACCGCCACCGAGGAGTGGGACCCGGCCCGCGCCGAGGAGCTGTGGAACCCGGTGCTCAAGGCCTGGTTCCCGGACGGTCTCCAGACGCCGGGGCTCACCCTGATCAAGGTGCACGCCGGCTCCGCCGAGTACTGGGACTCCCCGGGCAGCACGGTGGTCAACCTGCTCGGCTTCGCCAAAGCGGCGGTGACCGGGAAGCCGCCGAAGGCGGGGGAGAACCAGGAGGTCGGCTACTGACCGGTAGCCGGCCCGGCGGGCGGGACGACCCGGGGCGCGGTGCCGGCGCACACCCGCGCCGACTACAGTGCGCAGTGACGGCCCGCCCCGGGCCGGCAACGGCGCCGATGGTCTGATCCGACACATACCCTGGGGCTTAGAACCGGGCTTCACCTGATGCTTCAGGAGGATGAGCAGATCATGCGTATCGGCGTGCTCACCGGCGGCGGCGACTGCCCTGGTCTCAACGCGGTGATTCGGGCGGTGGTCCGCAAGGGCGTCGCCACCTACGGTCACGAGTTCGTGGGCTTCCGGGACGGCTGGAAGGGCCCGCTGGAGGGCCTGTCCAAGCCGCTGGGCATCGCGGAGGTGCGCGGCATCCTGCCGCGCGGCGGCACCATTCTCGGCTCGTCCCGGACCAACCCGTTCAAGATCGAGAACGGGGTCGAGCGGATCAAGGAGAACCTGGCCGCACAGGGCGTGGACGCCCTGGTCGCGATCGGCGGCGAGGACACCCTGGGCGTCGCCACCAAGCTCCACGAGCTGGGCGTCAACGTGGTCGGCGTGCCGAAGACGATCGACAACGACCTGGGCGCCACCGACTACACGTTCGGCTTCGACACCGCGGTGAACATCGCGATGGAGGCGATCGACCGGCTGCACACCACCGCCGAGAGCCACCACCGCACGCTCGTCGTCGAGGTGATGGGCCGGCACGCCGGCTGGATCGCCCTGCACGCCGGCCTCGCCGGCGGCGCCAACGTGATCCTGCTGCCGGAGCGGCAGTTCGACGTCGAGCAGGTCGCCGGCTACGTCGAGAAGCGCTTCCAGCACCAGTACGCCCCGATCGTCGTGGTCGCCGAGGGCGCCCAGCCGCTGGACGGCCAGATGGTGCTGCACAACCAGGAGCTCGACTCGTTCGGCCACGTCCGGCTCGGCGGGATCGGCCAGTGGCTGGCCGAGCAGCTTGAGGCCAAGACCGGCAAGGAGGCCCGCACCGTGGTGCTCGGCCACATCCAGCGTGGCGGCACGCCGACCGCGTTCGACCGGGTGCTCGCCACCCGGCTCGGCCTGCAGGCGATCGACGCGGTGCACGAGGGCGACTGGGGCAAGATGGTCGCGATGCAGAGCACGGACATCGTCCGCGTCCCGCTGGCCGACGCGACGGCCGAGCTGAAGACCGTGCCGCTGGAGCGGTACGCCGAGGCCGAGGTCTTCTTCGGCAGCTGAGGTGTTGGTGTAAGGAGGGGCCCCCTGTTAACGCCTGGCGTATAGCAGGGGCCCCCTTTTAACAGTCGGACGAGGAGGCGCGGTGGGCGGGCACACGGTCGCGGTGATCGGCGCGGGCAAGATCGGCGAGCTGATGCTCTCCGGGCTGCTGCGCTCCGGCTGGCCGGTCGAGCGGCTGCTCGCCACCGCCCGGCGGCCGGCCCGTGCCCAGGAGTTGACCGACCGCTATGGCGTGCGGGTGGTGGACAACCCGACCGCGGTCGCGGAGGCGGACGTGCTGGCCGTCTCGGTCAAGCCGCAGGACGCCGCCGCGCTGCTCGACGAGATCGGCCCCAAGGTCCCCGCCGGCAAGCTGGTGATCTCGCTCTGCGCCGGCCTGCCGACCAGCTTCTTCAACCGCCGCCTACCCGACGGCACCCCGGTGGTGCGGGTGATGACCAACACCCCGGCCCTTGTCGACCAGGCGATGAGCGCCATCTCGGCCGGCGCGTACGCGACCGGGGAACACCTGGCCCTGGCCGAGGAGATGTTCTCCCCGCTCGGCTCGACCGTCCGGGTGCCCGAGTCGCAGCAGGACGCGGTCACCGCGCTCTCCGGCAGCGGCCCGGCCTACTTCTACCTGCTGGTCGAGGCCATGATCGACGCCGGCATCCTGCTGGGCCTGCCGCGCCAGGTGGCGCACGAGCTGATCGTGCAGACCGCGATCGGCTCGGCGGTCATGCTGCGCGACTCCGGGGAGCACCCGGTGAAGCTGCGCGAGGCGGTCACCTCGCCGGCCGGCACCACCATCTCCGCGATCCGGGAGCTGGAGAACCACGGGGTACGCGCGGCCATGCTGGCGGCGCTGGAGGCGGCCCGCGACCGGGCCCGCGAACTGGCCGCCCAGGCCGACTGAGGGATAAGAGCGACCGGCGGTAGGTGTCACCTGAGGCGTCGGTTGGTGGGGCGAGTGTCCCAGCGGTAGAGGGTCCGGGCGCGGTGGATGGGTTGACGTACGGCGACCAGGTGCAGGTAGAAGTCCACGACCTTTTGCGTCGCGGTCGGTGCAGCGCCGCCGAGCACGTCCGGCACGTGGGCGGTGACGGCCTGCTCGCTGCTGCATTCCGGCTCGCCCGACCGGGGACGGCTTCGCCGACTGGGTGCGGCGACCGACCTGCGGGAGCCCGTGCGAAACACCTCCGCGAGGCTCGGATGACGGGTCGCCCCTCGGGCCACGTCGTGCTCCATACTGGCCCGGTGTTCACTCTCGCCCAGGCGCGACACCTGGTGGCCACCCTGCGCCCCCGCGTCGACGAGCTGATCAAACTTCGTGCCGATCTCGCCGAGCTGCGGGTCGACCTGGCCGACCACGGCGCCAGCGCGCTCGGCGGGCTCGCCGAGGTGAAGGCGCTGGAGGCCCGGCTGCACGCCGTCGTGGAGGAGTTCCACCAGCACGGCATCGAGGTCAAGGGGATCGCCCCGGTGTTGCTCGACTTCCCCGGTGAGCGGGACGGCCGGGCGGTGCTCTGGTGCTGGCTGGAGGGGGACACCGACGTCCGCTGGTATCACCGGGTCGAGTGCGGCTTCGCCGGCCGCCGCCCGATCTGAGCGGTGGGCGAGCCGCGTCGCGCGACCACGCCGCCGAGTTGGTCCGGCTCGGGGGGATGATGCTCGCCGCGATGAGCTACGCGCCGAGCGCGCCGGGCGGCCGGTGCACCGTCGCCCGGCGATGCGGTTGACGCTGCCCACCGAGAGCGGCTGAGCCCGGCGGGACGCACCGCCGGCCGGGCGAGCACGCACCGGCGGAAATCTTCATCACCGGGCGCTGGCCTGGCAGCGATTTGTATCGAAAGTCGCTATGGGCACCGATCAGGAATCGGTGATCTTCCATGTTTGGTGATCTCATTGATATCAATCTCTCACCACCACTTCCCACCCCCAGGAGTGCGACGTGCGGAGATCCCGTCTTGCCACCCTCGCCCTGACCCTGGCCGCCTCGGTCGGGCTCACGCTGACCCTGGGCGCCGCCCCCGCCCAGGCGTCCCCGTCCGACCGCTACGTCGCGCTCGGCGACTCGTACGCCTCCGGCGTCGGCGCCGACAGCTACACCTCCGAGAGCGGCAACTGCCTGCGCAGCACGAACGCCTATCCGGCGCTCTACAACGCCAACATCCGACCCGCCTCGTACCGCTCGGTCGCCTGCTCCGGCGCCACCACGGCGGACGTCATCAACGGCCAGCTCTCCGCGCTCTCCTCGACCACCACGCTGGTCAGCGTCACGATCGGCGGCAACGACGTCGGCTTCGCCAACATCATGAGCACCTGCGTCCTCCAGGGCGAGTCGAAGTGCGTAGCGGCGGTCAACTCGGCCATGAACGTGGCCCGCACCCAGATGCCGGGCCGGCTCGCCAACGTCTACAACGGCATCCGCAACCGCGCCCCCTCGGCCCGCGTCGTGGTGGTCGGCTACCCGGTCTTCTACCAGCTCGGCACCGTCTGCGTCGGGCTCACCGCGACCTCGCGAGCGAAGATCAACGAGGGCATCAACCTGCTCGACGACATCACCCGGACGGCCGCCACCTCCGCCGGCTTCACGTTCGCCGACGTCCGGTCCATCTTCGTCGGCCACCAGTTGTGCAGCTACGGCACCAAGTGGCTGCACGCGTTGAACGTGCTGAACCTGACCGTCTCCTACCACCCGACGGCCGCGGGGCAGTCCGGCGGGTACTACCCGGTCTTCCGCTCCGCCGCCGGCTGACCGCACTGTCGGACCGCGAGCGGCATGCCCCCGCAGGGGAGGCATGCCGCTCCGCCGTGCGTCACGCCGGCAGGATCTTCTCGATCGCCGCGCGCAGCTCCGGGTCCTCGGGGGTGACCTGCGGGGCGAACCGGGCGGCCACCGCCCCGTCCGGCGCGACGAGGAACTTCTCGAAGTTCCAGCGCACGTCGCCGGTGTGCCCCTCGGCGTCCGGGGTGGACACCAGCTCGGCGTAGAGCGGGTGCCGGTCCGGCCCGTTGACGTCGACCTTCTCGGTGAGCGGGAAGGTGACGCCGTAGTTGACCTGGCAGAACTCCTCGATCTCCGCAGCGCCGCCCGGCTCCTGGCCGGCGAACTGGTTGCACGGCACCCCGAGCACGGTCAGCCCGCGCTCGGCGTAGGCGTCGGCGAGCGCCTGGAGGCCGGTGTACTGCGGGGTGAGGCCGCAGCGGGACGCCACGTTGACCACCAGCAGGGCACGGCCGCGGTAGCGGTCGAGATCGGCCGGGCCGCCGCCGAGGGCGTCGATGGGTACGTCGAAAACGGTCATCCGACCAGGCTACGGGCCGCCGGACGGCTCGCCCCGCGCCACCCGTGAAATCGACGCATCTACATCTTGACGAACTGATGACGGCGTGAGTAGCGTCTCAGCAACCAATCTGGAAAGTTTCCTAACTGTTTGGGGAGACGCCGTATGAAGAGATCGCTCCGCCGGGCCCTCTGGGCCACCGGCGCCGTGGTCGCGCTCGCGGTCGCCGCGGTGCCCATGACCACCGCGTCGGCCGCCGGCAGCGTCACCGCCACGTTCACCAAGGTGCAGGACTGGGGGACCGGTCACGAGGGACGGGTCACCGTCACCAACGGCACCGGCGCCAGCGTGAGTAGCTGGCGCATCGAGTTCGACCTGCCCTCCGGCACCTCGATCAGCAGCTCCTGGGACGCCGACGTCACCCGCAGCGGCAACCACTACGTCGCGGTCAAGAAGAGCTGGGCCGGACCGCTCGCGCCCGGTGCCAGCTTCAGCTGGGGCTACAACGGCACCGGGGCGTACCAGGGGCCGCTGAACTGCACCGTCAACGGCGGCTCCTGCGCCGGCGGCGGCACCCCGCCGACCACCGCGCCGCCGACGACGACCCCGCCCACCACCGCGCCGCCGACCACCGCGCCGCCCACCACCACGCCGCCCACCACCACGCCGCCCACCACCACGCCGCCGAGCAGCGGCAAGAAGGTGGTCGGCTACTTCGCCGAGTGGGGCGTCTACGGCCGGAACTACCACGTCAAGAACATCCACACCAGCGGGTCGGCCGCGAAACTCACCCACATCCTGTACGCCTTCGGCAACACCACCGGCGGGCGGTGCAGCATCGGCGACAGCTACGCCGACTACGACAAGGCGTACACCGCGGCGGACAGTGTCGACGGTGTCGCCGACACCTGGGACCAGCCGCTGCGCGGCAGCTTCAACCAGCTGCGCAAGCTGAAGAAGATGTACCCGAACTTGAAGGTGCTCTGGTCCTTCGGCGGCTGGACCTGGTCGGCCGGCTTCACCCAGGCCGCGCAGAACCCGGCCGCGTTCGCCGACTCCTGCTACTCGCTGGTCAAGGACCCGCGGTGGGCGGACGTCTTCGACGGCATCGACATCGACTGGGAGTACCCGAACGCCTGCGGCCTGCAGTGCGACAACAGCGGCCCGAACGCGTTCAAGAACGTCGTCTCCGCGTTGCGGAGCAAGTTCGGCTCCAGCTTCCTGGTCACCGCCGCGATCACCGCCGACGGCAGCAACGGCGGCAAGATCGACGCGACCGACTACGCCGGCGCGGCGGCGAACCTCAACTGGCTGATGCCGATGACCTACGACTACTTCGGCGCGTTCGCCGCTCAGGGGCCGACCGCCCCGCACTCGCCGCTCTACTCGTACAACGGGATCCCGCAGCAGGGCTTCTGGTCCGACGCGGCGATCCAGAAGCTCAAGTCCAAGGGCGTGCCGGCCAACAAGCTGCTGCTCGGCATCGGCTTCTACGGCCGGGGCTGGACCGGCGTGACCCAGACCGCGCCCGGCGGCAGCGCCACCGGCGCGGCGCCCGGCACCTACGAGGCCGGCATCGAGGACTACAAGGTCCTCAAGAACACCTGCCCGGCCACGGCCACGGTCGGTGGCACGGCGTACGCCAAGTGCGGCAGCAGCTGGTGGAGCTACGACACCCCGGCCACCATCGGCGGGAAGATGAGCTACGCCAAGACCCAGGGCCTCGGTGGCGCGTTCTTCTGGGAGCTCTCCGGAGACACCAGCAACGGAGAGCTGATCGGCGCCATCAAGGGCGGTCTCGGCTGAGCCGAGGGCCGACGCACCACCCCTCGGCGAGCCGAGGGCCGACGCACCACCCACCCGGCGGGGAGGGGCCGCACCGGCCCCTCCCCGCCCGCGTGCTCAGGCCCGCCCGGCCCGCTCCCGGTGCTCGCCGGGGGACAACCCGTAGGCGGCCCGGAACGCGCGGCTGAAGTGCGCCGGGTGCGTGAACCCGCAGCGGTTGGCGATCTGCGCCACGCTCAGTCGCCGCAGCCCCGGGTCGGCCAGGTCCCGGGCCGCCCGCTCCAGCCGGCCGGTGCGAATCAGCGCGCCGATCGTCGTGCCGGTGCCCTCGAAGAGCCGGTGCAGCGACCGCACCGACAGGTGGTGCGCCGCCGCGACGGCGGCGGGGGAGAGCGCCGGGTCGCTCAGGTGCTGCCGGACGAACGCCGTGACCCGCGCCCGGAGCCCGGTGATCCGGGTGTCGACCGGCAGGTCCCGCTCGACGTCCAGCCGCCCGGCCAGGGTGCCGGCGATCAGGTCCAGGGCGATCCGGTCCAGGTGCGGGGCGTCGTCCGACGCGTACTGCTCCGGATGCGCCACGATCCGCCGCAGGAACGCGGCGAGCAGCGCGCCCATCCCGGTGCCGGCCGGGATGTCGGTGGCGCACAACCCCGCCAGCCGGTGCGGGGCCAACGGCAACGCCCGGTGCGGCACCAGGACGGTCAACGTCTCCACCGCTCCCGGCCCCCCGCCGTCCGGGCGCAGCCGGGAGCCGTGCGGGCGGACGGTGTCGACGAGGGCGAACGCGGACGGGTCGAGCCGCCCCTCACGGCGCTCCTGGCGCATCACCCCGCGCCCGGACAGCGGCAGGGCGAGCTGGTACAGCTCCGGATCGCCGCTGTCGATCAAATGGGCCGGTCGGGTGAACTCCAGGGACGGGTAGCGCCAGACGCCGAGGCGGAGCGTGCCGAGATCGACCACCCGCGCGAAGGCGGAGAAGTCGTCCGCGTGCGCGCTGCGGATGGTGGCCGTCGACGGCTGCCGGGCGACGAGATCCCGCCAGAAGTCGAACCGCTCGGCCGGGGGCAGCCACGCGGTGTCGACGGATGTCGCGGTGAGGATGGCTCGTCACCTCTGCAGAAGGGCGCGGTCGGGGTCGGGCGCGCCACCCGAGACTAGTGATCGTCCGGCCGGGTCGGGAATCGGCAGGCGTGCCGCCTGGCCGCGCGGCGCGATCGAGGCGAGGATGGGGAGGCCGGCGACCGGTGTGCGGCTCGGTTGTGACAAACTCGCCGGTCGGGCACGTCCCGACGTCCGGCGCCGATGGGAGGGACCGATGGGTCAGCAGCACCGGAAGGTGGCGACCGCCGCCGTCCTGCTCGCGCTCCTGCCGGCCGGCCTGGCCGGCTGCGGCTCGAGCGACGACGCGGGCAGCGCCGCCGCGCCCACCGGTCGGGCGCCGGCGGAGGAGGCCGCCGCCAAGAGTCGGGAACGGGTCCAGGCGTACCTCGACGCGCTGGCCGCCCGGGACGCCGCCGCCGGCCGCAGCCAGCTCTGTGCGCCCATGCAAGCCGCCTTCGACACCGCCGCCACCGGCCCGAACGGCGACTTCGCCGACCACTTCACGGTGCCGCAGGCGACCATCACCGACGTCCGCACCGGGCCGCGCGGGCAGGAGGTCAGCGCCTCGATCACCGTGGCCGCCGGGTCGCGCACGGCCACCCGCGCGCTGCTGTTCACGGTCACCCGCACCGGCGCGGACTGGTGCATCGCCGGCGAGGCGCCGGGCGGCAACTCCGCCCAGCCCGCCGTCACCCCCTGACCCGGCGCCGGTGTGGCGGTCATCTCCCATGCAGCGGAATCGTCCCCCTCGGCGACGACCGGCCCGGTCGGTCGCCGTACGCTTTCCCGCATGCGCCATGAGTGGCATCAGTTGAGTCACCCCGCCGTGGGCAGCCCCGGTCTCCAGACCAGCCGCCCGACCGCCGACTCCGCCGAGGACGCGGCCCTCGGCCTCGACCGCTGGCGGGAGCTGCCGCGTTCGCAGACCCCGCCCTGGGGCGACCCGGTGCAGGTCGCCGAGGTCTGCAAGGTGCTGGACACGGTGCCGTCGGTGGTCGCGCCCTACGAGGTCGACCAGCTGCGACGGCGGCTCGCCCTGGTGTGCGAGGGCAAGGCGTTCCTGCTCCAGGGCGGCGACTGCGCGGAGACCTTCGTCGACAACACCGAGAGCCACCTGCTGGCCAACGCCCGCACCCTGCTCCAGATGGCGATCGTGCTCACCTACGGCGCGTCGCTGCCGGTGGTCAAGGTGGCCCGGGTCGCCGGCCAGTACACCAAGCCCCGGTCGCTGCCCACCGACGCCCGCGGCCTGCCGGCCTACCGCGGCGACATGATCAACTCGCTGGAGACCACGCCGGAGGCGCGGGTCGCCGACCCGCAGCGCATGATCCGGGCGTACGCCAACTCGGCCGCCGCGATGAACATGCTCCGGGCGTACCTGGCCGGCGGGCTGGCCGACCTGCACGCGGTGCACGACTGGAACAAGGACTTCGTCCGGCAGTCCCCGGCCGGGGAGCGCTACGAGGCGATCGCCCGGGAGATCGACCGGGCCATCGCCTTCATCCGGGCCTGCGGGATGACCGACGAGGAAGCCCTGCGGACCGTCACGCTCTACTGCTCGCACGAGGCGCTGGCGCTGGAGTACGACCGGGCGCTCACCCGCATCTCCGACCGCCGGGCCTACGGCCTCTCCGGGCACTTCCTCTGGATCGGCGAGCGGACCCGGCAGATCGACGGCGCGCACATCGACTTCATCTCCCGGATCGCCAACCCGATCGGCGTCAAGCTCGGCCCCACCACCACGCCGGACGAGGCGATCGAGTTGTGCGAGAAGCTCAACCCCGACAACGTCCCCGGCCGGCTCACGCTGATCAGCCGGATGGGCAACCACCGGGTGCGGGACGCGCTGCCGCCGATCGTCGCCAAGGTCACCGCCGCCGGCGCCAAGGTGGTCTGGCAGTGCGACCCGATGCACGGCAACACCCACGAGTCCTCCAACGGCTACAAGACCCGGCACTTCGACCGGATCGTCGACGAGGTGCTCGGCTACTTCGAGGTGCACCGCGGCCTGGAGACCCATCCGGGTGGCCTGCACGTCGAGCTGACCGGTGAGGACGTCACCGAGTGCCTCGGCGGCGCCCAGGGCATCGAGGACCTCGACCTGCCCGGCCGGTACGAGACCGCCTGCGACCCGCGACTGAACACCCAGCAGTCGCTGGAGCTGGCCTTCCTGGTGGCGGAGATGCTCCGTGGCTGACGCGAGGAGTGAGCTTGCGAGCCCCGCAGTCGGCAGCCGGAGAGATAACAGTGGCTGACGCGAGGAGTGAGCTTGCGAGCCCCGCAGTCGGCAGCCGAAAGGAACACCATGGATAGTCTTGTCGACCTTCGTACGGACACCGTGACTCGGCCGACACCGGGGATGCGGGAGGCCATGGCCACCGCCGACGTGGGCGACGACGTCTACGGCGAGGACCCGACCGTGACCGCGCTGGAGGCCGAGGTGGCCGCGCGGTTCGGGCACGAGGCGGCGCTGTTCGCGCCGAGCGGCTCGATGGCCAACCAGCTCGCCCTGCAACTGCTCGTCCCACCCGGTGACGAGCTGCTCTGCGACGCCGACGCGCACGTGGTCACCTACGAGGTCGGCGCCGCTGCCGCGTACTCCGGAATCTCCACCCGGACCTGGCCGGCGGTGGGCGCGGAGCTGGACCCCGACGTGGTCGTCGGGATGATCCGGCCGGACGGCTACTTCGCGGTGCCCACCCGGGCGATCGCGGTGGAGCAGACCCACAACCGGGGCGGCGGCGGGGTGATCCCGCTGTCGACGCTGCGCCGGCTGCGTGCCGTCGCCGACGAACACGGGCTCGCCCTGCACTGCGACGGCGCCCGGATCTGGCACGCGCACGTGGCCGACGGGGTGCCGTTGGCGGAGTACGGCGCGCTGTTCGACACGCTCTCCGTCTGCCTCTCCAAGGGCCTCGGCGCGCCGGTCGGCTCGCTGGTGGTGGGCAGCGCCGGGAAGATCGCCCGGGCCCGGTTCCTGCGCAAGCGGATGGGCGGCGGCATGCGGCAGGTCGGCATCCTCGCCGCCGCCGGCCGGTACGCGCTGGCGCACCACGTCGAGCGGCTCGCCGACGACCACGCCAAGGCGGCCCGGCTGGCCGAGGCGGTCGCCCCGCACGGGGTGCTCGCGACCGGGGTGCGGACCAACATCGTCCCGCTGGACCTGACCAAGCACCCGCTCGACGCGCACGCCCTCGCCGCCGCCGCCCGGGCGGAGGGCCTGCTGATCTCGGTGCTCGGCCCGCGTACCGCCCGGCTGGTCACCCACCTGGACGTCACCGACGCCCAGATCGACCGCGCCAGCGACATCCTGACCGCCATCCTGCGCGCCGACTGACCCTGCGGGGGAGCCGGCGACCGGGGGTTGTCGAGGGGCTTGATCGACACCAGCTCGGCGACGTGGTGGCATCCCTGCCGGCCGGATACCGCCACGTCGCCGAGCTGGCGTCCGGCCATCGGCACTGTCAGGGGTGCAGGCGCCGCAGCGTGGCAATGTCGGCGGCGTGCCCGACATGCTTCTCTGTCGGCGTCTCCACCAGCACCGGCACGCCGGCCGTCGCCGGGTGGCGCATCAGCTCGGCGAACGCCGGCTCGCCGATGCTGCCCTTGCCGATGTTCTCGTGCCGGTCCCGGGTGGAGCCGCACAGATCCTTCGAGTCGTTGGCGTGCACCAGCCGCAGCCGGTCGGCGCCGACGGTGGCGACGAGCGTGTCCAACGCGGCGGTCATGCCGCCCTCGGCGGCCAGGTCGTGCCCGGCGGCCCAGGCGTGGCAGGTGTCGAAGCAGACGCCCAGCATCGGATGCCGGTCGACCGCGTCCAGGTAGGGCCCGAGGTGCTCGACCCGGGAAGCCAGGGACCGGCCGCCCCCGGCGCTCGGCTCGACCAGCAGCATCGGCCCGCCGGCCGCCGCGGCGTCGTCAAGCAGCGGCAGCAGCGACTCCCGCACCTGCCGCAGGGCCGCCTCGGCGTGCCCGGCGTCGACCGAGCTGCCGGCGTGGAACACCACGGCCTCGGCGCCGATCGCCCGACCGCGCCGCAGCGCGTGGGCCAACGTCTCCGCCGACCGGTCGACCGTCGCCGAGGTGGGGGAGCCGAGGTTGACCAGCAGCGAGGCGTGGATGAAGACGGGCAGGCCGCGCTCGCCGCAGCCGTCGCGGAACAGCGCGTCCTGCGCCGGGTCGCCGGCCGGCAGCGCCCAGCCGCGCGAGTTGGACACGTAGACCTGCACCACCTCGGAGGCGGCGGCCTCGGCGTACGGCAGCACCGCCCGGGCCAACCCACCGGAGGTGGGGGTGTGCGAGCCCACCCGCCGGCGGTCGTCGCTCCTCGCGCTCACAGGGCCTGTCTTCGTTCGCGACTGCGGGGCTCGCAGGACCGGCTCGCTCCTCGCGCTCACAGGGCCTGTCTTCGTTCGCGACTGCGGGGCTCGCAGGACCGGCTCGCTCCTCGCGCTCACAGGCAGGTCACCGTGACCGTGGTGCCCGGCGGCACCGGGGTGTTCTCGGCCGGGTTCTGGAGCCGGACCACGCCGTTGGGGTTGAGCTGGACGTTGACCGGGAAGCCCTGGCTCTCCAGCGTCTGCTTGGCCTGCTGGCAGGGCATGTCGACCACCCGGGGCACGGCCACCTGAGGCGGACCCTTGCTGATCTCCAGCTTGACCTTGGCACCCTCCTCCACGCCGGTGCCGTCGGCCGGGCTCTGGCCGAGGATCTCGTCCTTCGGCTTGTCGGAGTCCTTGTAGTTCTCCTCCGGGGTCAATCCGAGCTTCGCCAGGGTGCCGCGCGCCTCGTTGATGTTCTTGCCGACCAGGTTGGGCACGGTCACCGGGGCGCGGCCCCTGCTCAGGATCAGCGTCACCTTCGACCCGGGCTTGACCACCGTGCCCACCTCCGGGTCGGTGCCCAGCACCACGCCGGCCGGCAGCGCGTCGTCGTAGCGGGAGGCGCCCTTGGCGGGCACCAGCTTGACGCCGCTCAGCTCGGCCTGGGCCAGCTCGTAGTCCTTGCCGACCACGTCCGGCACGGGCAGCCGCTCCGGGCCGAGCGACAGCGTCAGGGTGATGGTGCCGCCCTTGACGATCCGGGCCGCCGACCCGGGCGCCTGCCCGAGGACCGTGTCCTTCGGCACCTTCTCGTCGTAGCGGGGGTCGGCGTAGCGCAGCGTGAAGCCGCCGCGTTGGGCCTGCGCCTGCGCCTCGGCCTTGGTCATGCTGACCAGTTGCGGCGCGACCGTGTAGCGGCCCACCCCGAACCACCAGCCACCCAGCGCGGCCACCAGGCCGAGCACCACGACCGCCGCGGCGACGGCCAGCCGGCCGCGGGGCGAGCCCATGACCCGGGTACGCAGGGCGGCCAGCCGGGCGCCCAGCCCCTCCGGCTCGTCGGCCCGGCGCCGGTGCGGGCGCTGTCCGCCGCCCTCGGGCAGCCGGGCCCAGGCCGGCCGCTCAACCGGACTGACCGCGGCCACCACCTGGGTCGCCTGGCTCAGCACCGCCGTGTCGTCGCTGATCTGGCGCAGCACGGCGGTGTGGGCGTGCGGGTTGCCCAGCTCGTCGCGGGCCGCCTGCACGTCGGTCAGCAGCGCACCTGCGTCGGCCGGGCGGGCGGCCGGATCGCGCCGGGTGGCGCGGGCGACGAGCGCGTCGAGCGCCGGCGGCAGCATCGGGACCAGGGTGGACGGGGCCGGCACGTCGCGATCGACGTGCTGCCAGGCGACCTCGACGGGGCGGTCGCCGTCGTAGGGCACCCGGCCGGTGAGCATCTCGAACAACACGATGCCGGCGGAGTAGACGTCGGTGCGCGGGTCCGCGTGCCCCTGGGTGACCAGCTCCGGCGCCACGTAGGCGACGGTCGCCATGAGCTGGTTGCCGTTCTCCTCCTCGGCGCTGGCCTCCACGGCGCGGGCCAGGCCGAAGTCGGCCACCTTGACCACGCTGTCGACCAGGTTGCCGCTGCCGCCGGCGGGCGCCTCGGCGACCAGCACGTTCTCCGGCTTGACGTCGCGGTGCACGAGGCCGGCCCGGTGCGCGGCGGCGATCGCGGCGAGCATCTGCTCGGCGATCGCGAGCGCCTCGTCCGGGTCGAGCCGGCGTCGCTCGGCGAGCACGTCGCGCAGCGTACGGCCGCGGACGTACTCCATCACCAGGTAGGGCAGGCCGGCGTGGATGCCCTGGTCGTAGACCGCGACCACGTTCGGGTGGGTGAGCCGGGCGATGGTCTTCGCCTCGTCGGTGAACCGCTCGACGAAGCCGGCCATCCGGGCCTGCGCCTGCGGCGCCTGGGTCGGGTGAATGATCTTGACCGCCACGGTGCGTTCCAGGCGCTCGTCGGTGGCGGTGTACACGGTCGCCATGCCGCCACGGGCCACGCGACCGCGAATGCGGTAGCGCCCGTCGAGCAGCGAGCCCAGCAACGTGTCGGCGACCTGTGTGTCCATCGGCAGGCAGTCTATGTGTCGGGACGGTGAAGGATGAACAAGATGCTACCGCCGGGGTCCGACGAGGGTGGGCCGGCACGCTTCCTGGCGGGTCGCGGGGGTGCCGTGCGCAGGGTGCGGCGGGCACGTGGCAGGGTGGTCCGGTGACCGATTCCGTACCCGCCGAGGCCGGTGCCGACCTGCCCGGACCGACCGACCCGGCCGGCTGGCTGACCCTGCCGGACGTGGCCGAGCGCCTGGAGCTGTCGATCAGCAAGGTGCACCAGATGATCCGGGACCGGGAGCTGCTCGCGGTGCGCCGCGACGGCGTCCGCCGGATCCCGGCCGAGCTGGTGGCGAACCGCAACGTGCTCAAGCACCTACCCGGCGTGCTCAACCTGCTCGCCGACGCCGGGTACGACGACGAGGAGGCGTTGCGCTGGCTCTACCGGGAGGACCCGAGCCTGCCCGGCACCCCGGCCGCCGCGCTCGCCGGCGACCTGGCCCGTGAGGTCAAGCGCCGCGCCCAAGCCGTCGCCTTCTGACGCACCCACCCCCACCCCCACCCCCGCCGCCCGCTGATTCACGGAAAGAGTGGCCATCGCACGTGAAATGCCCACTCTTTCCGTGAATCAGCGCGGATCGGTGGGGGGTGGGTGGGGTGGGGGTCAGTCGGCGCGGCGGGTGGCGGCGATGGCCAGGTCGACCAGAGCCTGACGCGCCTCGGTGTCCAGGTCGACGGCGTTCAACGCGGCAAGGGCGCCCTCGGTCAGCAGGGCGATCCGGCGCTCGGTGCGCTCCACCGCGCCGCTGCCGGTGATCAGCTCGCGTAGCCGGGTCACCCCGGAGGCGTCCAGGTCCGGTGCGCCGAGCCCGCCCAGCAGCAGCTCCCGGCCGGCCGGGTCGAGCGTCTCCAGGGCCGCCGCCACCAGATAGGTCCGCTTGCCCTCGCGCAGGTCGTCGCCGGCCGGCTTGCCGGTGCGCTCCGGGTCGCCGAACACCCCGAGCACGTCGTCGCGCAACTGGAACGCCTCGCCCAACGGCAGCCCGTACGCCGAGTAGGCCGCGTGCACCTCGGCCGGCGCGCCGGCCAGCGCGGCGCCCAGCAGCAGCGGACGCTCGACCGTGTATTTCGCCGACTTGTAGCGGGCCACCTTGCCGGCCCGGTCGAGCGAGGTGTCACCGGTGGCCTGCGTCAGCACGTCCAGGTACTGCCCGACGGTCACCTCGGTGCGCATCTCGTCGAAGACCGGCCGGGCCCGCGCCACCGTCGCCGGGGCCAGGCCGGCGGAGTGCAGCAGCTCGTCGGACCAGACCAGGCACAGGTCGCCCAGCAGGATCGCCGACGCGTCACCGAACGCGTCGGCATCACCGCCCCAGCCGGCCGCGCGGTGGCGGGCGGCGAACCGCCGGTGCACCGCGGGCTCACCCCTTCGGGTGTCCGAACGGTCCATCAGGTCATCGTGTATCAGCGCGCTGGCCTGCACGAACTCCAACGCGGCCAGGGTGGCGACGACCTGGTCGGAGTCGATCCCGCCGGCACCGCGGTAGCCCCAGTAACCGAAGGCCGGGCGCAGCCGCTTCCCGCCGCCCAGCACGAACGCCTCGATCGCCTCGGCGACCGGCAGCAGGCCGTCGTCGACGGCGGCCAGCCGGGCGCGTTGGCCGGCGAGGAACTCGGTGAGCGCCTTGTCGATCCGTTGGCGCAGGCCGGCGCGGTCGACGGGGGAGACGGGAGCAGCGAAGGTCACGCCCCGACGCTAGTCGCTTCCCGACGGCCGTGCCCCGTCGCCGCCCCGGCGCGCCGCCCGGACCCGCCGCGCCCATGTCCGGTCCGGTCCGGCCGCGCCGGGGACCGGCAGGTAGGGACGGGCGACCGCGACCAGCTCCCGGTAGCGCCGGGTGGCCGCTCCGGCCGGCCGCTCGGCCAGCTCGCGGCGGAACCCGACGAGCTGGCCGGCCGCCCGCGGCGAACCGGAACGGACCGCGTCGAGCAGCGCCGTGCCGGCCACCGCGGACGCCTCGGGCACCGCGTCGAGCCGCAGGTGCGCGCGGGCGAGCCAGGCACCGTAGACGGCCGCCCGGCGCGGCCGGCCCCGACTGCCGGCCACCACCGGCGTCAGCAGCTCGACGGCGGGCTCCGGCCGGCCCAGCGCGACAAGCGTGCGGCCGGTCATCGCGGCCAGTTCGCCCTCGTCGAGCCAGTAGAGCCAGGGCGGCTCCCGGCCCGGCTCGCCGACGCGGGTCCGGGCCGCTCCGGCGAGCGCCAGCCCGGCGGCGCGGCGCCGGCCGCCCAGCGCCGCGGCGAGCGCGACCCGGTGCAGCAGCAGCGCCCGCAGCCCGGCGGAGGCGTCGGCGTGGGCGGCGGCGTAGCCGATCCGGGCCAGCGTGAGCGCGCCGGCCGGGTCGCCGGCGCCGGCCAGCAGATGGCTGGCGGATCCGAGCACGTGCCCGGCCAGGGGACGGTCCCCGGCGGCGAGCGCGGCCCGCAGTGCCAACCGGTAGGCCACCAGGCCGCCGGTGAGGTCGCCCGCGTCGGCGGCCAACCAGCCGGCCAACTGGGCCGATTCGGCCAGCGCCGGCAGCAGCCGGCGGCGGCCTACGGGCCCGGCGAGCCGGTGGCCGCGCACCGCGTGTCGCAACCGCCGGGCGCCGTGCCCGGCGAGATCGCCCCCGCCGAGCAGGTCGTCCCACCGCCGCAGGGTCGCCGGCCCACCCCCGTCGAGCAGGTCGTCCCACCGTCGCGGCTCGATCGGCCGGTCGTCGAGCAGGTCGTCCGACCGTCGCGGCTCGATCGGCCGGTCGTCGAGCAGGTCGTCCGACCGTCGCGGCTCGGCCGGTCCGGTCCCGGCCGTCCGGTCGTCCGGCGCGGTGGGGAGGCCGTCGACGCGGGCGGCCCGACCGGCCGGTGGCGGCCCACCGGTCGCCGGCCCGGTCAGCGGCCCGGCCAGTGTGCCGCCGGTCGGGTCGGCCGCCCAACGGTGCGCGAGGGTGAGCAGGGCCAGCCGGGCACGGGACCCGGCCGCGTCGACTTCCGCCGGCGTCGCGCCGAGCCGGCGGCTGCGATCCGCAGCCCCGGCGATCAGCTCTCCCGGAACCCCGAGGACGACGGCCAGCCAGGCGGACCAGAAGTCGCCGGGGAGTCGTATCTGCCGCTCCCACCGGGACACCTCGTGCCGGGTGAGCGTCGACACGCCGGAGGCTGCGCACATCTCGGCGGCCAACCGCTGCTGGCTCCAGCCGCGGGCGGCCCGCAGCTCCGCCAGCAGCGGCCCCAGCAGGCGGTGGCCGGACGGCGAGGACGGGATCATCGGGACCTCCGGGGCGTTCGACGCGGGTGGCGGCGCGCGCCCGGCCGTTGCCGCACCGGCGCGTCGCCGTCGTGGCGACCCCCGCGCGGGCCCCCGGGCCGGCCGTCGGCCGCCCACCGCGCTGACGTCGTTTCTACCCCCGGGGTACGACGCCACGGCCGCTTCGTTCGCGGGCTGGGAAGGTTCTCGGCTCACCGCCCCGGTCCGGTTACAGTCGGTCCGTGGCGCTCGGTCTCCCTTCGGTCCTCCCCAATCCCCAGCCGGCGATCGGGGAGCTGATCCGTGACGGCCGCCCCACCTTCTCGTTCGAGTTCTTCCCGCCGAAGACCGCCGCCGGCGAGAAACTGCTCTGGCAGGCGATCCGCGAACTGGAGCCGCTGCTTCCGTCGTTCGTGTCGATCACCTACGGCGCGGGCGGCTCGACCCGCGACACCACGGTCGCGGTGACCGAGCGGATCGCGACCGAGACCACCCTGCTGCCGATGGCGCACCTCACCGCGGTCAACCACTCGGTCGCCGAGCTGCGGCACGTGATCGGCCGGCTGGCCTCGGTCGGGGTCCGCAACGTGCTCGCCGTGCGGGGTGACCCGCCGGGCGACCCGGGCGGCGAGTGGATCACCCACCCGCAGGGCGTCCGCTACGCCGAGGACCTGGTCCGGCTGGTCCGCGACAGCGGCGACTTCAGCGTCGGGGTGGCCGCCTTCCCGTACAAGCACCCGCGCTCGCCCGACGTGGCCAGCGACACCGCGCACTTCGTCCGCAAGTGCCGGGCCGGCGCCGAGTTCGCGATCACGCAGATGTTCTTCGACGCGGACGACTACCTGCGGCTGCGTGACCGGGTCGCCGCCGCCGGCTGCGACACGCCGATCCTGGCCGGGGTGATGCCGGTGACCCAGATCGGCACCATCGCGCGCTCGGTGCAGCTCTCCGGAGCGCCGTTCCCGCCGGCGCTCGCCGAGCGGTTCGAGCGGGTCGCCGACGACCCCGCGGCGGTGCACCGGCTCGGCGTCGAGCAGGCCGGCGAGATGTGCGCGAAGTTGCTGGACGAGGGCGTGCCGGGGATCCACTTCATCACGCTCAACCGGTCCACCGCGACCCGCGAGGTCTGGCAGTTGCTGCGGGCCGACGCGCGGGTGTGACCACCCGCCACACGCCACCCGCAGCGCCCTTCTACGGTTGGTCCTGTGGTGGGCACACAGCTGAACTGGGACCAGTACGCGACCGCGTGGGCGCGGCTGCACGGTGGGTTCGATCCCCGTAGCGCCGCGCCGGTGGTGCGCGCCTGGCTACGCTTCGCCTACCACGTGGGCTTCGTGCTGGGCCGGCTGCGGGTCGGCCCCACCGCGGTGACCGTGTTCGGGGTGCTGCTGTGCTTCTGCGTACCCCTGCTGGTGGACCGGCCCGGCGACGGGCCGTTCCTGGGCTCGCTCTTCGTGCTGCTGGCCGCCGTGGCGGACAGCGTCGACGGCGCGGTGGCGGTGGCGACCAACCGCACCACCCGGCTGGGCTACGTCTACGACTCGGTCGCCGACCGGCTCGGCGAGGTGGCGTGGCTGATCGCGTTCTGGCTGCTCGGCGCGCCCGGTGCGCTGGTCGCCGCGGCCGGCGGCCTGTCCTGGCTGCACGAGTACGTGCGCGCCCGGTCCGTGTCGGCCGGGATGCGGGAGATCGGCGCGGTGACCGTGGGGGAACGGCCCACCCGGGTCTGCGTGGCCCTGGTGGGGCTGCTGGTCGCCGGGCTCACCGGGCTGATCGACGCCGACCTGACCGCCGGCACCATCACCATGGCCACCACGGTGTGGGTGCTGCTCGCCGGCTTCGGTCTCGGCCAGTTGCTCTCCGCGGTGCGCCGCGCGCTCGTCGACGCCGGCTGACCGCCCGCCCGGGGTGTGAGAAGGGGCCCCTTCTCTACCGGAGGCGTTAAGAGGGGGCCCCTCCTTACCAAGCCGGGCCGATGGCGGTGGCGACGATCTCCGCCGACAGGGTCACCATGGGGAGGCCGCCGCCGGGATGGGTGGAGCCGCCGACCAGCCACAGCCCGGCGGCCGGGCCCCGGTTGGCCGGGCGCAGCAGCCCGCCCGCGGTGCCGTAGATCGCCCCGCCCGGCGCGCCGGTGGCCGCGTCCAGGTCGGCCGGCGTGCGGATCTCCGAGAAGACCAGCCGGTCCCGCACGTCCACCCCCCGCTCGGCGAGCACGTCGAGGATCCGGTCCGCGTACGCCTCGGCCAGGCCCGGCCGCCGCCAGTCCACCGCGTTCGCGGCGGTGCCGTGCCGGGGCGCGTTGACCAGCACGAACCACGCCTCGTGGCCGTCCGGCCGGACCGCCGGGTCGTCGGCCGCGGTGACGAACACGGTCGGGTCGGCCGCCGGGCGGGCGCGTACCCCACGCCCGGGGTCGCCGAAGACGGCGTCGAACTCGGCGTCGTAGTCGCCGGGGAAGAACACGTTGTGGTGGGCCAGCCCGGAGTCGCCGCGCACGCCGAGCAGCAGCACGAACCCGGCCAGGCTGCGGTCGGTCAGCGCGGCCAGCCGGCGCGGGTCCGGCAGCAGGTCCCGGTAGACGGTGAGCGCGTCGGTGTTGGCCACCACCACGTCGGCCGGGACCGGGGCGGCCGACCCGGCGACGCGCACCCCGTGCACCCGGCCGCCGGCGGCGTCGATCCGGGTGACCGCCGCGCCGGTGCGCACCACCACGCCGAGGTCGAGGCAGCGCGACAGCAGCGCGTCGGCAAGCGTGCCCAGCCCGCCGCGCAGGTACCAGCCGCCGTACGCCAGCTCGGCGTAGGGGACGGCGACCAGCGCGGCCGGCGCGCGGCGCGGGTCGGCGCCGGTGTAGGTGGCGTACCGGTCGAGCAGCATCCGCAGCCGCGGGTCGGACAGGTACGACCGGCCCAGCCCGCGCAGCGTGCGGCCCGGGCCGATGGCGGCGAGGTCGCCCAGCCGCCAGGCCAGCGCGGCCAGGTCGCGCGGCGAGTCCACGGTGCGGCGCAGGATGTCCCGGTGCGACGCCGCCCACACCCGGGCGGCGCGTCGCCACAGCCGCTGCCAGTCGGCGGCGGAGCGGTCACCGAACGCGGCGCCGATCCGGGCGGCGAACTCCTCCGGGTCGGCGCAGGAGTCGAGCGCGGGCCCGCCGCCGGGGAAGACGTGCCGCACGATCGGGTCCAGCGGGACCAGGTCGAGGTATTCGTCGAGTTTCGCGCCGGTGGCCTCGAACAGGTCGGCGAAGACCTGCGGCAGGGTGATCAGGCTCGGCCCGGTGTCGAAGTGCCACGACCCCTGCGGAGTGTGGTGCGTCCACCGGCCCAGCTTGCCGCCCACCGTGCCGGCCCGCTCCAGGACGGTGACCTCGTGCCCGGTGACGGCGAGCCGGGCGGCGGTGGCGAGACCGCCCACGCCGGCGCCGATGACCACGATGCGCGCCATGGGTTGCCCCTCCTAGGTGACCGGGCGACCCCGCCAGGTGAGCCGGCGTCGCTTCCGCAGATGGTACGACCGGACGGTCAACCAACCGAGGACCACGACCGACACGGGGTGCGCCAGCGCGTCGGGCCAGGCCCGTCCGCCGGTGGCCCGGGCGCTGACCGCGCGCCCGGCGACCCCGGCCAGGTAGGCGAGCGACGCCAGCCCGGCCACCGCGGGCGCGCCGGCCGCCAGCGCGGCGACGGCCAGCAGCGGCGGCGCGGTGTAGAGCAGAAGCAGCAGGGTCAGCACGGTGGCCGCGCCGGCCGGATGCCCGAACGAGGCCCACAGCGATTTGGTGTAGCCGTCGCGCAGTTGCGGCCAGTCGTCGTACATCCGGCAGGACGCCAGCGCGGCGCCGTCGGCCAGGGCGATCCGGCCGCCGGCCCGCTTCACCGCCCGGGCCAGCTCGATGTCCTCCAGCACCTTGTCGGCCACCGCGGCGTGCCCGCCGGCCCGTAGGTAGCCGGCCCGGTCCACGACCAGGAACTGCCCGCCGGCCGCGGCCAGCGACGGCCGCCGCGAGCGTTCCATCGCCCGCAGTGGCAGGAACGTCAGCCACAACCACTGCAGCAGCGGCTGCACCAGCCGGTCCGCCGCCGTCCGCACCACGATCCGGGGGTACGGCGACAGCAGCGTCGCGCCCGCCGCGCGCAGCTCGGTCACCGCCGCCGCCACCGCGTACGGGGTGAGCACCACGTCGGCGTCGACGAACGCCAGCGCGGTCGGCGTCGGATCGGCCCGGGTGGCGAGTTGCCAGCAGGCGTGCGGTTTGCCCAGCCAGCCCGGCGGCGGGGCGACGCCGGTGAGCAGGGTGACCCGCGGGTCGCCGCCGGCCACCGCGCGGACCACGTCGGCGGTGCCGTCGCCGGACCCGTCGTCGAGCACCACGATCCGCAGTCCGGGCACGCCGCGCTGGGCGAGCAGCGCGCGCAGGCACGGGGTGACCCGGTCGGCCTCGTCGCGCAGCGGCAGCAGCACCGCCACCGCCTCGGCGACCTCGACCGGGCCGGCGGCCGGGCGGCGCAGCCAGGCCACGGCGTTGACCAGGGTGTGCCCGGTGAGCGCGGCGACCGCCGCCACCAGCACGAGGGCGGCGGTCATGCCGGCGCGTCGACCCGCGGCGCGGGATCGGCGGCGACGGCCCGATCCCGGCGGCCCCGCCACAGCGCCACCGCCAGCGGCACCGCCGCCACCGCCATGCCGACCGCGCCCCACACCGCGGACGCGGGCAGCCGGAGGAAGACCGCGTGCGCCAGCACGCTGGAGGCGTACGTCCAGAGGTAGAGCGCGAACATCGGGGCGTCGCGACGGTCGACCCGGTCGACGGCCGGCCCGGCGAGCGGGCGCAGCACCACGGCGAGCAGCACGGCGAAGCCCAGCCAGCCCAGATAGTTGCTGACCGGGATGCCGGGCAGCCCGGGCAGCGCCGGGGTGGCGTCGAGCCAGGTCCAGTAGCCCTCGGCCACCATCTGCGGGTCGAGGAACAGATCCCACGCCGCGAGCCCCACCGCCGCGAGCGCGACCCGTGCAAGGAGGGGCCCCTTCTTAACGCCTCCGGTAGAGGAAGGGCCCCCTTTTAACACCTGGGTGAGCCGGACCGCGGTCAGCCATGCCGGCCAGGCCATCCAGGTCCAGGCCAGCGGGATGATCAGCGGCACGCCGGCCAGCTTCGGGCCCAGCTCGCCGGAGTAGTCGTAGCTGCCGAACGGGAACCCGGTGGCCACGCCGAGCGCCTCGACGGCGAACCCGCCGCCGGTCGCGACCGCGACCAGCGCGGCGGCGGCCCGGGCGCCCCGGGTGAGCAGCGCGTGGCAGACGGAGAGCAGCCAGCCGAGCACCACGGTGGCCACGGTCAGTCCGGCCCGGGTCGCGCCGCCGGTGAGCGGGTAGCAGATCTGGGCGAGGACCAGGACGGCCAGCAGCGCCCAGGGCAGCCGCACGCCTCTCATCGTGCCGCCTCTCGTTCGCGACTG
>NZ_JBFAGS010000009.1:82045-227465 GCF_040653835.1 Micromonospora sp. NPDC050980
GCGGGGCTCGCAGGCCCGGCTCACTCCTCGCGCTCACTGTGCCGCCTTCGTTCGCGACTGCGGGGCTCGCAGGCCCGGCTCACTCCTCGCGCTCACTGTGCCGCCTTCGTTCGCGACTGCGGGGCTCGCAGGCCCGGCTCACTCCTCGCGCTCACGTCCGGTCCGGCGGGGGGAGCGGCAGGTCCCGGCCGAGCACGCCGAACGGCCGTTCGTCACCGGGGAAGTGGAAGTGCCGCAGGACGTCGGTGAAGCCGAACCGGCGGTAGAGCCGCCAGGCCCGGGACGTCTGCTCGTCGGCCTCGGGGGTGGAGAGGAGCGTGGTGTCGCCCTCGGCCATGGCGAGCAGCGCGCGCAGCTGGCGGGCGCCCAGGCCGTGCCCCTGCGCGGGCGGGCGCACGTGCAGCTCGACCACCTCGAACGGGTGGGTCAGCCAGCGTTGCCGGGCCGGCGCGCCCAGCGCCCGATGCACCTGGTCGTGCCACCACTGGCCGGTGGCGCCGAGATAGCCGTACCCGAAGCCGGCCAGGTGCCCCTCGGTGGTCAGGCTGGCCACGGCGCGGAACCCGGGCCGGCGGACGTGGGTGGCGATGTAGCCGCGCCGGGCCTCCAGCAGGTCGGCGCGGTAGCCCATCGCCTCGCCGTAGACGGCGACCACGTCGTCCAGCCGTCGGACCAGGTCGTCCGGCGTCCAGCGCACCAGCCTCATGCGTTCCCTCTCGCCGCGTGGGGGTCGCCGTCGGCGGCGACCCAGCCGAGCACCGTACGGTCGCCGACCACGTCGGCCACCGCGAACCGCGCGAACAGTTCCTCCGCATACCAGCCCTCGGTGGGGGTGCGGGTGATCGCGGCGCGGTGCTCGGGGGAACGGTACGCGAAGGCGACGAGGTCCGTCGGGTCGCGCCACACGCTCACCGTGCCCTGCCAGCCCAGCGGGGCCTCGCCGACGCCGAACCGGGCGAGCAGTCCGGGCGCGGCGTGCAGCTCGGCGGCGACCGGCGGGATCGCCCGCCAGAAGGTGGCCGCCCGGCGGGCCCGCAGCCGGGCCCGGGTCAGCGCCAGCACCGGCCCGGTGACCCGCCCACCGGCCGGCGTGCCGAACGGCTCCCGGCCGGACCACTCACCCCGGCTGGTCAGTGGCCGCAGCTCCAGCCGGACGGCGGCGGAGGCGGCCCGGGCCCAGGAACGGGCCACCGGGGAGGCGCCGAAGCCGGCCGCGTCGGCGGGGGAGTCCCAGACCACGAGCGCGGCCCACCGGGTCAGGTCGGCGTCGCCGGGGCCGAAGCCGGTGCCGGTCCCGGTGCCGAGCAGTTTGGCGAAGCGGACGCCGGGCAGCCTGCGCAGCCGCGCCGGGTGGGTCGCCATCCGGGTCAGCGCCCCGGGCACGGCCCGGCGGGGGATGCGCCACACGTGCAGCGTGACGAGGTCGGGGTTCACGCCACCTCGGCCGGGTTGCCGGCGGTGATCCGCAGCAGTTCCGCGTACGTGGTGGGGAACACCGCTTGGGGCACGCCGCCGGCCGCCCACACCTCGTCGTATCCGGCCAGGGCCGTGTCGACCAGGGTGCGCAACGGTCCGGGGTGGCCGACCGGGGCGACCCCGCCGATCACCTGGCCGGTGTGCCGCCGGACGAAGTCGGGGCTGGCCCGGCGCAGGTGGGTCACGCCCAGCGTGGCGGCCAGCCCGGCGGTGTCGACCCGGTGCGCGCCGGAGGTGAGCACCAGCAGCGGCGCGTCGTCCGCGTCGAAGATCAGCGAGTTGGCGATGGCGCCGACGGCGACGCCGAGCGCGTCGGCCGCCGCGGCGGCGGTGTGCACTGCCTCCGGCAGCAGGCGGACGCGGCTCGGGCCGCCGGAGCCGTCCCGCGCTCCCGCGTCGTCGAGCGCCCCTTGCACCGCCTGCACGTTCGGGTGTGGCTGCATGCCGGCCATTCTCCCCGCCGCGCCCGCCCGGCGCGCAGCCACCCACGCCGCGTCCCGCCGGCCCGGCTACCGGAACCGGTCGGCGAGCCCGGTCAGCTTGGCGACGTACGCGGGCCAGTCGTGGTCCCGGGGGAGGCTGGTGTTCCCCTGCTGCCAACCGATCGCCCCGTCGTGCTGTTCGCGCAGGATGTCGGCCTGCCCCGCGTGGCGGGCGAGGTCGTAGACCACGCGCACGACGATCTCGTGCAGGGTCACGTCCGGAGCGTCCGGCCCCCACCACGGCACCCGTCCCGGGGCGTCGAGCGGCAGCTCGGCGATCGTCTCGTCGGCGAAGGCCCCGACGCGCCGGTAGAGGTCGATCAGCCCGTCCTTCGTCTCGTCCTCCCGGGCGTACCAGTCCGCCTGCGGGTCCTCCTCCTGCGCGGCCAGGGAGACCAGTTCCTCGGGCGTCGGGAACTCGCGGCCGAAGGTGGGCCCGAAGTAGCCGGCCTCGACGTTGAGGCAGTGCTTGATGATGCCCAGCAGGCTGGTGCCGGTCGGGGTACGGGGCAGCCGGGCGTCGCGTTCGCCCAACCCGTCGAGCTTCCAGATCAGGTCGTCGCGGCACGCCTGGAGGTAGTGGCGCAGCGCCGTCTTCGGGTCGTCCTTGTCAGCCATGCGCGTCAGTCTGCCGCCGCCGGACGAACCGGTGGGGTCACGGCGGGGCGCCGCCGGTGGCGCGGGCGGCGACGAACGCGGCGACGCCGTCGAGGATGCGGGCCAGGCCGAAGTCGAGGGTGTCGTGGTCGGCCGGGCCGTCCGGGCCGGGGCGCAGTGCGGCGTCCAGCGCCGGGTAGCGTTCCTCGCGGCCCCGCACCAGCGCGCCGAACGCCGCCTCCCGGCCGGACCCGGGCGGCAGGCCGGCCAGGTTGCGGGCGTGCCCGACCAGCAGCGTCGCCACGTCCAGCCGCTCGGTCGCGGTGAGCCCCGTCCCGGCGAGCGCGGCGACGACCCGTTCCACCCAGGACAGTTCGTGCGGTCCGGGCAGCCGGGCGCCCACGGCCGCCGCCTGCGCCCACGGGTGCCGGCGGAACCGCTCGACCAGCCGCCGGGTCCAGTCGTCGAGCTGACCGCGCCAGTCGGCCCCGGCCGGTGCCGGCGGGGGTTCGCCCAGCGCCGCGTCCAGCATCAGCGCGACCAGCTCCGCCCGTCCGGGCACATAGCGGTAGAGCGCCATCTTGGTGACGTCGAGCGACTCGGCGACCCGCTGCATGGTGAGCCCGTCCAGCCCGTCCGCGTCGGCGACGGCGATGCCGGCGCGGGCCACGGCGGCCGGCGAGAGGGTGGGGCGGGGCCCCCGCCGGGGGCCGGCGGGCGCGCCCCAGAGCAGCTCGAACAGCCGCTTCTTGTCGACCTCACCGGCCCGCACGGATCGCCCTCCCACCTCGCCGGGGGACGCCGGTCCGCCCGCTACGCCGACGATACGGCCACCTGCGCTCCGGACCCGGCCCGGCCCGGCCCGCGCCGGGCCGGGAAACGGGAACCGGGCCAGCCCGGCGTGGTCCGGACCCGCCCGGCGGCGTCCACCACCAGGGCGGCGTACCCGTCCAGGGTGGCCAGCCAGTCCGGGGCGTCCGCGCCGCGGGCGACCGCCGCGGTCGCGTACACGTCGGCCCAGAGCAGGTCGGGGCCGACCACGGTGACCGACCGGACGGCGCCGGCCGGTCTTCCGGCGCGGGGGTCGGTGATGTGCGTGCCGCGCCGGGCGGTGCCCGAGGTGGCCACCGCGCCGTCGGCCCGTTCGACCACGTCGAGCATCCGGTCCGGCCGGTCGGGGTCCTCGACGCCGACCCGCCAGGGCGGTCGGCCCGGCGCGGCCCGCAGCAGCACGTCACCGCCCGCGTTGAGGCACAGGTCGTGCCCCGCCAGGTCGGTCAGGTGCCGTGCGGCGCGCGCCACCGCCCAGCCCTTGACCAGCCCGGACGGGTCGAAGCCCACGCCGCCGAGGGGCAGCGGCAGGCGACGGGCGTCGAACCACCCGCCGGTACGCGCGCGGGCGGTCTCGCAGAGCGCGGCCACCTCGCGCAGCAGCGGGTGCGTGGTGGTGGCCGGGTCGGGCGGCGCGCCGCCGAGGCGACCCAGCTCGTTGTCCGGCCGGTACGTGCTGAACACCGCGTCGGCCCGGCGCAGCTCGGCGAAGAGCCGGGCCACCCGCTCCGCCACCGCCTCGGTGCGCACCGCCGGACCGCGCAGGTGGACGCTGACCGGCAGCCCCATCACCTGCTCCACCCAGGCGCGCCGGTCCGGCCCGGCCGGCGTGGTCACCGTAGGTGCGCCGCGTCGATGGCGGACTGGAGCGACTCCCGGTAGCCGTCGCTGGTGACGGTGGCCCCGGAGACGGTGTCGATCCGCGCGCTCTGCGCCGTCAGGGCCTCCTGCCGCAGGATCGGCACCGCGTAGTCGTTGATCTCCTGGTCCCGCCGGTTGCCGTCGGGCACCTGGACGGCGGCCACATCGGTGATCTTCCCGCCGGAGACGGTGATCCGCACCTGCACCGGCCCCCACCGGGTCTGCGCCACCGCGCCGGTGGCCGTGCCGCTGCCGTCACCGCCGCCGCTGTCGGTCGTGGCGCCGGCGGTGGCGGCCGCGCTGGTCTCCCCGCCCGCGCCCATGGTGCTGGTCCGGTAGCTGAACAGCAGCACCAGCGCGGCCACCGTGGACAGCGCCCAGATGGTGATCCGTCGCACGGATCCTCCCTTCGCGCCCGTCACCAGGCGAACAGTTCGTGATGGACGTGCGCGTCGGGCACCCCGGCCGCGCGGGCCGCGGCGCGGACGGCGTCGACCCAGCCGCCCGGTCCGCAGAGGAAGACGTCGTGCCCGGCCACGTCGGGGGAGAGCCGGCGCAGCGCCTCGGCGTCGGCGAGCCCCTCGGCGTACGCGGGCAGCCAGGACGGTTGCGACGCCCGCGGGCCGACCAGGTGGTGCACGACCAGCCCGCGTTCGGCGGCGAGCCGGTCCAGCTCGTCGGAGAAGGCCAGGTCCTCCGGGGTACGCGCGCGGTAGGCGAGCACCGCCTGACCGGGCGCGTACGGCAGCTCCCAGAGCAGCGCCAGCAGCGGGGTGAGGCCCACGCCGCAGGCCAGCATGGTGAGCCCGCCGCCGCGCCAGTGCTGCCCGGTGAGTCGCCCGTACGGTCCCTCGATCAGCACCCGGGTGCCGGGGCGCAGGGCGGCCACCCGGGCGCTGTCGTCACCCAGGTCCTTGACCGTGATCCGCATCAGGTCCCGGTGCGGCGGCGCGGACAGCGAGTACGGGTGGGCGCGCGACCAGCCGGGACCGTCCAGGAACCGCCAGAGCAGGAACTGCCCGGCCCGCACCGGCAGCCGGTGCAGGTCCCGCCCACGCAGCCAGACCGAGGTGATCCCGGGCGCTTCGGGCACCACCGCGGCCACCTCGATCCGGTGCCGCAGCGAGCGCCAGGCCGGCAGGCCGAGTCGCCAGCTCAGCACGCTGGCCAGGGCCAGCAGGTAGACCGTCCACCAGTAGGCGCGGGCCGCCGGCGAGGCGAGGAAGTCGGCGCCGGTCCAGAGCTGGTGCGGCAGCGCCAGCGCGACGCCCAGGTAGGCGTAGAGGTGCAGCAGGTGCCAGGACTCGTAGCGCAGCCGCCGCCGGGCCGCGCGGACCGAGGTCACCACCACCAGCGCCAGCGCCGCGGTGGCCAGCAGCATCCCGGGGTACGTGACGACCAGGTCCCAGGTCTCGGCGAGCACGCCCCGGCGGGCGGTGCCGGCGTACCCGAGGACGGTCAGCAGCACGTGCGCCAGCAGCAGGTGGAACGAGGTGAAACCGGCGAGCCGGTGCCAGCGGGCGATCCGGTCCTGGCCGAAGCGGCGCTCCAGCAGCGGCACCCGCGCCATCAGCACCACCTGGATCAGCATCAGGTCGGCGCTGAGCAGGCCGGTGAGCCGGCCGAGCGAGGTGAGCCCGGTGGCCGCGCCGGCCAGCAGCTCCCGCGCCCCGCCGTCGGCGGTCCACAGGGCGGTGACGACCAGCAGGCTGAGCGCGGCGAGGCTGCCGGCGACGTCGGCCCACCAGGCCGGCGGGGCCGGGCGGACGGCCCGTCGGCCGGCCACGGTGGCGGTCACCGGACGGTGTCTTCGATAAGGCGGACGGTCATGGGGTAAACCGTCTGCCGGCGAGTTCCGGTTCTCCTTTGCCGGGGCTGTGCGCCGGCTGAGAATCCGGGCCACGCGCCGGCGTGTCCTCGCCGCGTCACACGTTGCGTTTTCGTCGGTGGGGAGGTGTACTGTCAGGGTAGTTAGAACGAGTGTTCGATTCGATCCCGATCGGTTCCCCGCCGACGCGACCGGACGCACACCGTTCGCCACGCTCCGGAAGCGGTGTTTCGCGGCACCGGCTTCCGGAAGGGTGCGGCTCCGCGGGCCGCACCGGGGCCTCGGACAGTCGCGAGTCCGAGCCCGTCAGGCAGGTCGTCGCCCGCCGCCCACGACCCCCGGGCGGCGGGCGACGGACCCGCCGGCACGCCGGCCGGGTGTGGGTGTGGGGAAGCGTCCACACCCGGCCGGCCGCCAACACCGGTGCGTCTTCCTCCGCACCGACCGCTCCGGGCGACCGGGCGACGGTTTTCCCCGTCGCGCGAGCGCCCGCCCCGGCCACACGCGGAGGAGAGACAGCCATGCCGACCAGTCCGGCCCAGGGGCCCACGGTGCCCGCGCACGTGCTGCCGCACCGCACTCCCACCCAACTGCTCGTGGTGGCCCGCGACGGGTTGGCCGAGGCCGCCCGCACCCGTCCCGACGGTCTTCGCTACGCCGCCGCCCACCTCGCGGCGCTGCGCGCCGCCGCCGCCGTGCTCGCCGCCCGGGCCCGTCCCGCGCCCACCCGGCGCAACCGGATCACCAGCGTCTGGGTGCTGCTCGCCGCCGTCGCGCCCGAGCTGGACGAGTGGGCCGCCCTCTTCGCCGCCGGCGCGAGCAAGCGGGCCGCCGCCGAGGCCGGCATCCCCCGGGTGGTCACCGCCCGGGAGGCCGACGATCTGCTGCGCGCCGCCGAACAGTTCGTGACCGTGGTGGAGTCCGCGCTCGGGCTGGCGCACCAACCGGCGCTCGACGGTCTGCACCGACCGCTCCGGCTCGGCGGCCCCGCCGTCGCGCCGCGCCCGGGTTCGGCCGCCGCCGTGCCGCGTCCCGGTTCGGCCGCCGCCGTGCCGCGCCGCGGGGCGGCTGCCGCCTGAGTCGTGGCGCCCGGCCGCCACCGGCGGGACCCAGGGCGGCCGGGCGCCGCTCCCACCGCACCACACGATCCACAGCACCACCCACGGGCCGGGCCCGTGGCGAAACACGACGGGGGGTTGGTCCGATGGCGGGCCGCATGGTGGTCGGTTCCGCCGCCCTGACCGAGCTGGTACGTCCGGCGAGTGCGCCCGCCCCGTCCGGCGGCCATCGGGTGCTCCCCGTGCGGGCCGAGCTGACCGGGCTGCTGCCCAACCGGGGGCTGCGTCGTGGCAGCACCGTCGCGGTCGGCCTCGGTCAACCCCGGCACAGCGGTGCCACCTCGCTGATCCTGGCGCTGCTCGCCGAGGCGTCCCGGGCCGGCTCGTGGTGCGCCGTGGTCGGCGTACCCACCTTCGGGGCCGGCGCGGCGGCGGAGGCCGGGATCGCCCTGGACCGGCTCGCCCTGGTGCCCGACCCCGGGCCGGAGTGGCCCACCGTGGTGGCCGCGCTCATCGACGGGGTCGACGTGGTGGTCACCGCCGTGCCGACCACGGTCGCCGCCTCGGTCTCCGCCCGGCTGGCCGCCCGGGCCCGCCAGCGTGGCAGCGTGCTGGTCCCGTACGGCCGGTGGGACGGCGCGGACGTGACGCTCCGGGTGGTCCGCGGCGTCTGGCAGGGGCTCGGGCCGGGTCGCGGGCGGCTGCGCCGCCGTGAGGTGACCGTCTCGGCCCGTGGCCGGGGCGCCGCCGCCCGGCCCAAGGAGATCAGGGTGTGGCTGCCCGGCGACGAGCTGACCCGGGTGATTCCCCGCTCCGCCGGTTCCGGTGTCCCTGCCGCCACGCCCCGCCGGCTGCGCGTGGTGACCCCGTGAGCGCGAGGAGTGGGCCGGGTTTGCGAGCCCCGCAGTCGCGAGCTGAGGCACGCCCGTGAGCGCGCCGCCGCGGGCCCTGCTGCTCTGGTGTCCGGACTGGCCCGTCCTGGCCGCCGAGATCGTCGACGGCGTGCCCGCCACCGACCCGGTCGTGGTGCTGCACGCCAACCGGGTGGTCGCCTGCTCCGAGCGGGCCCGGGCCGAGGGGGTCCGGCGCGGGCTGCGGCGGCGGGAGGCGCAGGGCCGCTGCCCCGGGCTCACCGTCGTCGACCACGATCCCGGCCGGGACGCGCGGGCGTTCGAGCCGGTGGTGGCCGCCGTCGAGGAGGTGGTCGCCGGGGTCGAGGTGATCCGGCCCGGCGCGTGCGCGACCGCCGCCCGGGGGCCGAGCCGCTACCTCGGCGGCGAGGAGGCGGCGGCCGAGCGGATCGTCGAGCACGTCGCGCAGAGCTGCGCGGTGGAGAGCCAGGTAGGCATCGCCGACGGTGTCTTCGCGGCCGGGTTGGCCGCCCGGGAGGGTCGGATCGTGCCTCCCGGCGGCACCACGGAGTTCCTGGCCGGCCGGCCGGTCGAGGCGCTCGGCCGGGCCGCTCTGGCCGACCTGCTGCGCCGGCTCGGCATCCGCACCCTCGGCGACTTCGCCGCGTTGCCGGCCGGGGACGTGCTGGCCCGGTTCGGTTTCGACGGGGCGCTGGCGCACCGGCTCGCCGCCGGGCGTGACGACCGTCCGCTCGCGGTCCGGCAGCCGCCCGCCGACCTGACCGTCACCGCCGAGCACGACGAACCGATCGACCGGGTCGACGCCGCCGCGTTCGCCGCCCGGACGCTGGCCGAGCGCCTGCACGAGCGGCTCGCCGCGTACGGGCTGGCCTGCACCCGGCTCGGCATCGAGGCGGTCACCGCGCACGGCCAGGAACTGCACCGGGTGTGGCGGCACGACGGCCTGCTCACCGCCGCGGCCATCGCCGACCGGGTCCGCTGGCAGCTCGACGGCTGGCTCTCCGGCAGCAACGGCCGGGGCGGGGCCCGCCCGACCCGGCCGACCGCCGGCCTCGTCCGGTTGCGGCTGGTGCCGGACGGGGTGCTCGCCCAGGCCGGCCTGCAACCCGGGCTGTGGGGGGAGACCGGCGCGGAGCGGGAACGGGCACACCGCGCGTTGAGCCGGGTCCAGGGCATCCTCGGTCCCGAGGCGGTGGTCACCGCCGTGCTCGGCGGCGGGCGCTCCCCGGCCGACCAGGTGCGCCTGGTCCCGTGGGGCGACGAACGGGTGCCCGCCCGCCCCGGCCCGCCACCCCGGCCGGCCTCCGCGCCGTCGCCCTCTGCGCCGTCGCCCTCCGCGCCGTCGACTCCGGCCGTCGTTGCGGCGGTGCGGCCCGGCTCGGTGGCCGCGGCGGCTGCCCGTTCGGACGCGGTGACGAAGCGGGTCGGTCGGGGCCGGACGGTGGTCGAGCCGCCGTGGCCGGGGCGGATCCCGCCGCCGTCACCGGCGGTGGTGCCGCCCACTCCGTTGCCGGCCGAGGTGCACGACGCGGCGGGTGAGCCGGTCGTGGTGAGCGCCCGACTGGCGGTCAGCGCACCGCCCGCCCGGCTGACCGTGGGCGCCGGCCGACCAACCCAGATCTCCGGCTGGGCCGGCCCGTGGCCGGTGGACGAACGCTGGTGGGCGCCGGCCGAGGCGCGTCGCCGGGCCCGGTTCCAGGTCTGCCTGGCCGACGGCACCGCACTGCTGCTCGCGGTCGAGGGTGGGCAGTGGCTGGTGGAGGCCATCTATGACTGAGCGCCGTGCCCGGGCGCCGCGGCGTGCCGACGTGCCGCGTCGGCTTCCACCCGGTGGAGCCTACGAACTAGATGGTGTAAACGGGTCACCGCGCCGAACCGCCGCTGCCACCCTTGCCGTAGTCGTGGCGACTCATCCGGGCCACCAGGTTTGTAGGCGACCGCAGACCGGCCTTCGACCGGTTGGCTTGGGAGATCTTGGAAGCTCATGGCCCATCCGGGGGCCGAAATACTCCAAGATCTCGGTAGCTGCCGGGCGGGGGAGCGTCGGGTGAGCTTCCACAACCCGAAGCTGCCCTGGTCGAAGCTGGAGCAGGTGCTCTCCGGGCGGGGCGGACCGGGCAAGGGCGAGCGCCACCTGCACGTGGTGGACCCGCTCGCGGTCGACGCCGACGGCGGCGACTCCCCGGCCTGGAGCCGCAAGCGCCAGGAATACCAGCCGCCGGAGCTGGACCGCCCGGACGGCACGGTCCCCTACGCGGAGCTGCACGCGCACTCCAACTTCAGCTTCCTCGACGGGGCCAGCCACCCGGAGGAGATGGCCGAGGAGGCGGCCCGGCTGGGGCTCACCGCGCTCGCCGTCACCGACCACGACGGCTTCTACGGCGTGGTGCGCTTCGCCGAGGCGGCCCGCGCGCTGCGGCTGCCGACGATCTTCGGGGCGGAGCTGTCCCTCGGACTGCCCGGCCCGCAGAACGGCGAGCCCGACCCGCTCGGCCGGCACCTGCTGGTGCTCGCCCACGGCCACGAGGGATACGCCCGCCTGGCCGCCACCATCTCCCGGGCCCAGCTACGCGGCGGGGAGAAGGGCCGCCCGGTCTACGGGGAGCTGGAGCAGATCGCCGCCGAGCTGCGCGACCACGTGCTGGTGCTCACCGGCTGCCGCAAGGGGCACGTGCCCACCGCGCTGCTCACCGAGGGCGTCGACGCGGCGGCCCGGGAGCTGGACCGGCTCACCGCGTTGTTCGGCGCGGAGACGGTGGCGGTGGAGCTGACCGACCACGGCCACCCGGCCGACGCCGACCGCAACGACGCGCTCGCCGAGCTGGCCGCCGCGGCCGGGCTGCCCACGGTGGCCACGAACAACGTGCACTACGCCACGCCGGGCCGGCGCCGGTTGGCGACCACCGTGGCGGCGGTCCGGGCCCGGCGCAGCCTCGACGAGATCGACGGTTGGCTGCCCGCCGCGGCCACCGCCCACCTGCGCAGCGGCGCGGAGATGGCGGCGCGGTTCGCCGCGTACCCGGGCGCGGTGGCGCGGGCCGCCGAGTTCGGCGCGGAACTCGCGTTCGACCTGCACCTGGTCGCGCCGCAACTGCCGGCCTACCCGGTGCCGGCCGGGCACACCGAGATGAGCTGGCTGCGCAAGCTGACCATGGACGGCGCCCGGGAGCGCTACGGCCCGCCCGAGGCGCACCCGGAGGCGTACGCGCAGTTGGAGCACGAGCTGCGGATGATCGACGAGCTGGGCTTCCCGGGCTACTTCCTGGTGGTCTACGACATCGTCGCGTTCTGCCGCGAGCAGGACATCTACTGCCAGGGCCGGGGGTCGGCGGCCAACTCGGCGGTCTGCTACGCGCTGCGCATCACCAACGTGGACGCGGTCCGGCACCGGCTGCTGTTCGAGCGGTTCCTCGCCCCGGAACGCGACGGCCCGCCCGACATCGACGTGGACATCGAGTCCGACCGCCGGGAGGAGGTGATCCAGCACGTCTACGCCCGCTACGGCCGGGAGCACACCGCCCAGGTCGCCAACGTCATCTCCTACCGGCCGCGCTCGGCGGTGCGGGACGTGGCCAAGGCGTTCGGCTTCTCGCCCGGCCAGCAGGACGCCTGGAGCAAGCAGATCGACAGGTGGGGCTCGGTCGCCGCGGTCGACGTGGCGGACATCCCGGAGCAGGTGGTCGCGTACGCGAACGAGTTGCAGACGTTTCCCCGGCACCTGGGCATCCACTCCGGCGGCATGGTGATCTGTGACCGGCCGGTGATCGAGGTCTGCCCGGTGGAGTGGGGCCGGATGCCCGGCCGCAGCGTGCTCCAGTGGGACAAGGACGACTGCGCCGCCGTCGGCCTGGTCAAGTTCGACCTGCTCGGCCTCGGCATGCTGTCGGCGCTGCACTACGGCTACGACCTGATCGGCGCCAGCCTGGACCTGGGCGGGATGACGCTGGACGACCCCGAGGTCTACGACATGCTCTGCCGGGCCGACTCGGTCGGGGTGTTCCAGGTGGAGAGCCGGGCCCAGATGGCCACCCTGCCCCGGCTCAAGCCCCGCGAGTTCTACGACCTGGTGGTGGAGGTGGCGCTGATCCGTCCCGGCCCGATCCAGGGCGGCTCGGTGCACCCGTACATCCGGCGCAAGAACGGCCAGGAGCCGGTGACGTACGCGCACCCGCTGATGCGCAACGCGCTGGAGAAGACGCTCGGTGTGCCGCTGTTCCAGGAGCAGCTCATGCAGCTCGCCATCGACCTGGCCGGGTTCGACGCGGCCGGGGCGGACCAGTTGCGCCGGGCGATGGGGGCGAAACGGTCGGTGCAGCGGATGGCGCGGATCGCCGACCGGCTCTACGCCGGGATGGCCGAGCGGGGCATCACCGGCGAGCTGGCCGACGACGTCTACCGCAAGCTCACCGCGTTCGCCAGCTACGGCTTCCCGGAGAGCCACGCGATGAGCTTCGCCTACCTGGTCTACGCCAGCTCGTGGCTCAAGCGCTACCACCCGGGCCCGTTCCTGGCCGCGCTGCTCAACGCCCAGCCGATGGGCTTCTACTCGCCGCAGACGCTCGCCGACGACGCCCGCCGGCACGGGGTGCAGGTGCGCCGGCCGGACATCAACGCCAGCGGCGCCAAGGCGGTGCTGGAGTCCACCCCCGCGACCCGGTGGGGCAGCGTGCCGGGCGAGCCGCCGCACGCCTGGGGGCTGGGCGGTCCGGCGGTCCGGCTCGGGCTGGGCAGCGTCCGTACCCTCGGCGCGGACGTGGCCGAGCGGATCGAGGCGGAGCGGGCGGCGCACGGGCCGTACCGGGACATGTCGGACCTGGCCCGCCGCGTCGGTCTCACCGCGGCGCACCTGGAGGCGCTGGCCACCGCGGACGCCTTCGCCTGCTTCGGGTTGACCCGGCGGCAGGCGCTCTGGGCCGCCGGCGCGGCGGCGCAGGACCGGCCCGGCCGGCTGCCCGGCACGGTGACCGGCGTGGACCCGCCCACCCTGCCCGGCATGGCGGAGGTGGACCGGCTGGTCGCCGACGTCTGGGCCACCGGCCTGTCCCCGGAGAGCCACCCGGCCCGGTTCATCCGGGACCGGCTGGACGCGCTGGGCGCGGTGCCGATCGCCCGGCTCGGCCAGGTGCCGCCCGGGCAGCGGATCCGGGTCGGCGGGATCGTCACCCACCGGCAGCGGCCGGCGACCGCGGGCGGGGTCACGTTCCTCAACCTGGAGGACGAGACCGGCATGCTCAACGTCACGTGTTCACCGGGGCTCTGGCAGCGCTACCGTCGAATCGCCCGCACCAGCGGAGCGCTTGTGGTGCGGGGCCGGTTGCAGCGGCACGAGGGCGTCACGAACCTCACCGCGGACCGGCTGGACGCGATCGAGCCGCCCGTCACGCCGGCGTCTCGGGACTTCCGTTGACGCCAGTGATCCACATTACGGTTTCCGAGGGCCGGACACGGGAGACTCCCGGAGGCGGTGGGCAGAGTCGCCCACCCCGGCATGGGGGATGAACGATGACCTTTGACAGCACGTACCCCGGTGGCGTGGCCAACGCCCGGCGGACCCGGCTCGGCGCCGGGTGGGCGCCCACCCACGAGATCGAGCCGCGGGAGCACCAGGTGACCGACGGCCCGGTGGCCAACGCCCAGCGGTCCCGCGCCGAGGAGGACCCGGCGGGCGGCGGCGAGTCCTGACCCCTGGTTAGGCTCGGCGGCGTGGAGCAGACCCGAACCCTCAGCCCCCGCACCGCAGTGATCTGGGCGGTGCTCCGGGCCGAACTGGACCGGCGGGCCGGCGAGCGGCTCTCGGTGCTCGACGTCGGCGGCGGGACCGGCGGTTTCGCCGTCCCGCTCGCCGAGGCCGGCCACCGGGTCACCGTGGTCGACGCCAGCCCCGACGCGCTCGCCGCGCTGACCCGCCGGGCCGCCGAGGCCGGGGTCGCCGACCGGGTACGCGCGACCCAGGGCGACGCCGACGCGCTCACCGGGCTGGTCGAACCGGCCTCCGTGGACCTGGTGCTCTGCCACTCCGTCCTGGAGGTGGTCGACGAACCGGAGCCGGTGATCGCCGCGCTGGCCGGCGCGCTGCGCCCCGGCGGCGCGGCGAGTGTGCTGGTCGCCGCGCGGGCCGCCGCCGTGCTCGGCCGGGCGATCAACGGTCAGCTCGCCGCCGCCGCCGCGCTCGCCGCCGACCCGCACGGCACCGCGGGCGGTCGGGACACGCTGCACCGCCGCTACGACGCCGACGGCGCGGGCGCGCTGCTCACCGCCGCCGGGCTCGCCGTCGAGGAGATCCACGGCGTACGGGTGCTCGCCGACCTGCTCCCGGCCGCCGTGGCGGACGGGCAGCCGGCCGCCCTGCTCGACCTGGAGTGCGCCCTGGCGGCGAAGCTGCCCTACCGCGACCTCGCCGCCCAACTGCACCTGTTCGCCCGCCGCCCGGCATGACCGGCCCGGTCCCCGGGCCGCTGGACCGGGTCCCGCCCCGCTACGGCGGCGGCAGCCTGGTCGACGTGCTGCCCAGCGCGCTGTCGCTGTTCGGCGTCCCGGGTGCGGTCGACCGGCTCGGCCTGACCTCACGGCTGGCCGGAGTGCGCCGGATCGCTGTGCTGCTGGTCGACGGGCTCGGCTGGCACCAGATCCCCACCGCCGCCCGGTACGCGCCGACGCTGGCCGGCCTGGCCGCCACCACCGGCTCCCCGCTCACCGCGGGTTTCCCCTCCACCACCCCGACCGGCCTGGTCGGTCTCGGCACCGGCGTGGCGCCCGGCGCGCACGGGGTGCTCGGCTTCACGGTCCGGGTGCCCGGCACCGACCGGGTGCTCACCCACGTCGACTGGGCCGGTGACCCGGACCCGTCCCGCTGGCAGCCGGTCCCCACCTGGTACGAGCGGGCCCGCGCCGCCGGGGTGGCGGTGACCGTCGTCAGCCGGCCCGAGTTCGCCGGCGGCGGCCTCACCATGGCCGCGAACCGTGGCGGCGACTACCGGGGCGCGGCCGGGGCCGACGCGCTCGCCGCCCGGATGCTTGCCGCGCTGGCCGCCGGCACGGGGCCGACACTGGTCTCCGGCTACCACCCCGACCTGGACCGGCACGGGCACCTCAGCGGTGTCGACTCGCCGCCCTGGCGGGTGGCCGCCGCCGAGGTGGACGCGCTGCTGGCCCGGCTGGTCGACGGGCTGCCGCCGGACGCCGCGCTGCTGGTCACCGCCGACCACGGCCAGCTCGACGTGCCGCCCGGGCACCGGATCGACCTGGACGCCGATCCGCGGCTGCGGGCCGGCGTCCGGGTGGTGGCCGGTGAGCCCCGGGTGCGCTACCTGCACGTCGAGCCGGGCGCGCAGGCCGACGTGGTGGCCGCCTGGACGGCGGTGCTGGGCGGCGCGGCCGACGTGCTGACCCGGGCGGAGGCGGTGGCGACCGGCTGGTTCGGGCCGGTGCCCGAGGCGCACCTGGACCGGATCGGCGACGTGGTGGTGGTCTGCCGGGACACGTACGCGGTCCTCGCCACCGCTTCGGAGCCGCCGATGGTGTCGCGGCTGGTGGCGTACCACGGCGCGGACACCGCCGCGGAGATGATCGTGCCGTTGCTGGTGGTCCGGGGCTGACCGGCGTGGGTGTCGGACCGGCGGGCTAGCCTGCGGGCATGGGCCGCAGCCAGTCGTTGCCCCGGGGCGGTGATCCGCGCTTCGGGCCGGACGCCGACGACACCGGCTGTTCGATCCTGCACGTCGACATGGATGCCTTCTTCGCCTCGGTGGAGGTGCGGCGTCGCCCCGAGCTGCGCGGCCGGCCGGTGGTGGTGGGCGGCGTGGGCCCGCGCGGCGTGGTCAGTTCGGCCAGCTACGAGGCACGCCGGCACGGGGTGCGCAGCGCGATGCCCACCGCGCGGGCGCGCGCGCTCTGCCCCGACGCGGTCTACCTGCCGCCCGACTTCGGCGCCTACGCGGCGGCGTCGGGCGCGGTGATGGGGATCTTCCGCGACGTCACCCCGTTGGTCGAGCCGCTCTCGTTGGACGAGGCGTTCCTCGACGTGGCCGGCGCCCGGCGGCTGTTCGGTCCGCCGGCGGCCATCGGTGCGCTGATCCGCCGCCGGGTGGCCGAGGAGCAGCGACTGACCTGCTCGGTCGGGGTGGGGTCGAGCAAGTTCGTGGCGAAGCTCGGCTCCACCCGGGCCAAGCCGGACGGGCTCCTGGTGGTCCCCGCCGACCGGGTGCTGGACTTCCTGCACCCGCTGCCGGTGTCGGCGCTGTGGGGGGTCGGCGAGCGGTCGGCGGAGGCGCTGCGCCGGCTCGGCCTGCGCACCGTGCGCGACCTGGCCGAGGCGTCGCCCGGTCTGCTGCGCCGGGCGGTGGGGGAGGCGTCCGCCGCGCACCTGCACGAGTTGGCCTGGGGGCGGGACCCGCGCGGGGTGTCCCCGGAGCACGTGGAGAAGTCGATCGGCGCGGAGACCACCTTCGAGACCGACGTCACCGACCCGGCCGAGATCCGGCGGGCCCTGCTCGCCCTCGCCGACAAGACCGGCGCCCGGCTGCGGGCGGCCGGGCAGGTGGGTCGCACGGTGTCGCTGAAGGTCCGGTTCGCCGACTTCCGCACGGTGAGTCGCGCCCGCACCCTCGCCGTGCCGACCGACACCGCCCGGGAGATGTTCGACACTGCCTGGGGGCTCTGGGGGGTTCTCGCCCCGGGCGAGCCGGTCCGTCTGGTCGGCGTACGGATGGAGGGGCTCGCCCCGGCGAAGGAGACGCCGCGGCAGCTCACTTTGGGTGAGCCGGAGCGGGGTTGGCGGGAGGCGGAGGCCGCGGCGGACTCGGCGGCTGCCCGATTCGGGCGGTCCGTCATAGGTCCGGCCAGTCTTCTGGGCCGGCGCGACCAGCGGCGAGTCGAAAAACCGACCCGGCCGTAGGTCGTCCCGCTTTCCGACGCGCGAGGGCCCTCGTAGACTTGCGGGTAAGCAGCCGGTTGGCTGCCACGGTCTGTCGGCCCGACCGGGCCGACCAATGTGACCGGGGAGGAGTGCCGTGCCGCTCTCGGAGCACGAGCAGCGGCTGTTCGAGCAGATCGAGCAGTCGCTTGCCGAGGATCCCAAGTTCGCCTCGGCTGTGCGCGCCAGCGACCCGCGTTTCCACGCGCGGCGTCGCGTGCTCGTCGCTGCCGGCGTGGTCGTCGTTGGTCTGGCCCTGTTGATCTACGGGGTCGTGATCAAGATTCCCGCGGTGGCCGTGGCGGGCTTCGTCGTCATGCTGGCCTCGTCGGGCTACGCGGTGCAGTCGCACCGCCGATCCCAGTCGCCCGACCTGCACGTGGTCGGCGGCACAACGACGAGCCGGCGTCGCCCCCGGGGCCGCAGCGGCGGCCGGCGAGGCTCCTTCCTCGACCGGATGGAGGACCGCTGGCGGCAGCGCCCGGAGGGCCACCGCTGACCACACCCCGCCCCTGACCGGGCGGGCGGCGACTGGACCGTGCTTGCCGACACCCGTCGGCGAGCACGCCGGCTCCGTGGTGCCCTCGGTCCGGCGGCCACCGGGACAGCCTCCCTCGACGGGCATGCACCGAGGGCCGGCCGGCCGTCACCGCACCGGTCAGCGGGCCGGGCGGCCCGCCAACAGGCGACGGGGGTTCCACCGCAGCATCCGCTGCCGCGCCTGCCCGGTGGTGGTGACCAGCCCGGCCGATCGCTCGGCCAGCGCGGTCCGCCACCGCAACAGCACCGACGGCGGCAGCACCGCGGCCAGCAGCCGGGTACGCCGGCTCGCGCGCGCGGCCAGCGCCCCGCGTACCGTCCGCAGCGCCGGCTGCAACTCGACGTCGGTGAGCGGGTCACGGGCGTAACGGGCCCGCTCCTCGGCCCGACCCAGCAGCCGCACCCCGGTCACCGCCTCCCCGTCGGCGACCAGCGCCTCCCGGGTCAACCGCTCCGCGGTCGCCCGCGGCGTCTCGGTGCCGTCGACCGGCACGTGGAAGTCGACGAGCGTGTCCAGCAGCTCGTCCCAGGCGGCGTGCGCGTCGGCGCGAGCCACCTCGGCGTCCACCCCGACCACGATCTCGCGGCTCTCACCCCGCTGACCGGGCACCGTCACCGCAGTCGCGGCCGGCACCGTCGCCCGGACCCGGCGTCGGCGACGCAGCGCCGAGCGGCGCAGGGCCGGCACGGCGAGCAGGACCAGCAGGGCGATCACCCCGGCCAGCCACCACGGCCAGACCGTGTCCCGCCGGGCCGGCCCGCCCTCGCCGACCGCCAAGCCCTGGTCGGCGTCCTTGTCGAGACGGTCCGGCTCGTCCGGCCCGGCCGACGGGTCCGCCCCGCCGGGCGCGGCGCTGCTGCCCGGCGACGGAGTGATCTCCTGCGGCGCGTCGGTGTCCGGGGCCCACGCGGACCGGACCGAGCCGGCGATGCTGGCCGCCGGGGTGGCGTCGAACGGCACCCAGCCGATCCCACCGAAGTAGACCTCGGTCCAGGCGTGCAGGTTCTGGTTGGTCAGCACGTAGGTGCCGCCGTCGGCGTTGCTGCCGTTGGTGAACCCGACCGCCACCCGGGCCGGCACACCGGCGGCCCGGACCAGCCAGGCCATCGCGGCGGCGTACTGCTGGCAGTAGCCGACCTTGGTGGCGAGGAAGTCGGTGATGTCCGCGCCGCTGCTGCCGTTGCGGGTGGAGAGCGCATAGGTGAAGCCGTTCTCCACCGAGAAGTAGTCGTAGATCGCCCGGACCTTGTCGTAGTTGGTCCTCCGGCCCTCGGTGAGGCGGGTGACCAGCCGCTCCACGTCCGGGATCGTCGGCCGGCTGGTCTGCTGACGCATCACGGCGCTCTCCGACGGCGGGGTCGGCGCGGCGCGCAGCGCCGCCGGGCTGAACGTCGACCGCACGTAGTCGAAGGAGTAGCGCTTGCCGCGCGCGTTCTCCCGGTTGGAGAAAACGACCTGCTGGTTCGGGTCGTAGCGCCAGTTGCCGTTGAGGTCCTCGGTGCGGACCGGCTCGGCGTAGACCGGCAGCAGCGGCATGTTCAGGTTCTTCGTCACCTCGACGGTGGCCCGGTAGCTGCGCTGCTCCACCCCGCGGGGCGCCTGTTCGGCCGGGTCGGGCAGGTCGCGGGTGACCTGCGGCCCGCTCGGCACGCGCGCCTGGAACCCGCTCGGCCGCAGATCGTCCACCACGCCCAGGCGCAGGTAGAACGGGTTCGCCTCGTTGGTAGTGACCTTGACCAGGTCGAACCGCTCACTCTGGTTGAGCTGGCCGCTGAGCGCGGCGAACAGGTCGATCCGGCCGCTGCTGCCGCCCTGGCCGGGCCGCCCGGTGCCGTCGCCCGGGCCGGTGCCGACGTTGTTCAGCAGGCCGCCGGTCATCCCGGGCACGGCCAGCGGCAGCACCACCGCCACCAGCACCCCCACCACGGCCAGCCGCCGCCCGGCCGCGGCCAGCGGCGACGCCTCCCAGACGTCGACGTCGCGGCCCTCGCCGGTGAACCGACGGCCGAACCGGCGCACCCGGTCGACGTTGTCGGTGACCAGCAGCCACAGGTAGCCGGCGGCGCCCACCACGAACGGGACGGCGGGGACGCTGTCCACGTAGACCGCCACCGGCACCGAGTAGATGGCCAGCATCGGCAGCCCGGCCAGCGCCGGCCGGCGCAGCCCGACCGCGAGCACGTCGACCACCACGGCCACCGCGCCGATGCCGAGCACGGCGAGGAAGAGCAGCGAGTCGACGTCGGGGACCTTCACGCCGTACGCGCGCATGTCCTGCGACGAGGTCTGGAGCAGGTCGCCGAAGTGGGCGAACGTGGCCGGGGTGGGCACGAACGCGAGCAGCTCGGTGCCACCGGGGAAGACCCAGGTCAGGCCCAGCGTCAGGCCGGCCAGCATGGCCAGCAACTGACCCCACAGCGGGGCCCGGCCCAACCGGCTCAGCGCCGCCGCGCCGGCCACCACGGAAACCACGATGGCCGCCTGGACCAGCCACGTCCAGCGCTCGAAGATCGCCGACAGCGGGGCCGCCGCCAGCAGGGTCGCCGCCGCGGCGACGAAACCGATGTTGCGGTGCGGGGTCACCGAATCGTCCTTCCGGTCATCGCATGCCACCGGCGACCGTCTCGGCCAGCGCCGCCCGCAGGGCGAAGCCCTGCGAACCGCGACCGGCCTGCGGCCACAGCGCCGGCAGCCGGTTGCCGTGCTCCACCCCGATGACCCGCCAACCGCTCTGCACCAGGGCGAGGGCGGAGCCGCCGTGCGCCCGCTCCGCCTCGGCCCGGGCCTTGGCCGGCAGGTTCAGCCAGGTGTTGCTGTCGAGCAGGAACGCCACACAGGTGGCGCCGTTGCCGCGCAGGCCGGCCAGCAGCTCCGCCTCGGCATCGCCGAGCGTGCCGAACAGCGCGATGATCAGGCCGCCGTCGGCCCGCTGCCGGACCTGCTGCACCAGCGTGGTGATCTCGCCGCGTCGGTCCAGGTGCACCTCGGCGAGATGGTCGAGGAGCAGACCCTCGCCGCCGGCCTCGGTGGCGCCGACGTCCACCCCGTTGCCGGTGACCAGGCGCAACTTGTAACCGGCCTGGCGCAGGTGCACGGTGATGCTGGCGGCGGCCGAGACGGCCCACTCGAAGCTGGCCGTCGGCCCCTCGCCGCGGTGGCCGGCGGCGCGGGTGTCCAGCACCACGGTGGCCCGGCTCTCCCACGGCTGCTCCTCGCGGCGCACCATCAGCTCACCGGTGCGGGCGGTGGACTTCCAGTGCACCCGGCGCAGGTCGTCGCCCCGCCGGTACTCCCGGGTGGCGGCGTCGTCCTCGCCGTGCACCGCGACCGAGCGGGCCCGGCTGTCGCCGCTGCCGGCGTACTCGCCCGGCAGCCGGACCGAGGGCAGCGGGGTGACCTGCGGGATCACCGTGAGGTGGTCGGTGCTGGGGAACGAGCGGGTCAGCTCGCACAGCCCGAACGGGTCGGTCAGCCGGATCACCAGCGGACCCACGTCGTAGCGGCCGCGCACGTCGGCGCGGACCGTGTACGCCACCGAGCTGGCCTGGTGCGCGCCGAGCCGCTCCAGCACCACCCGGGGTCGGCTGCCCAGCGCGTAGGGCAGCCGGTCCTCCAGCAGCAGGGTGCCGGTGGGCAGCCGGGACAGGTTCTGCAACCGCAGCACCACCCGGGAACTGGCGCCGACCGGCACCCGGTGCGGTTCGAGCGTGCGGTGGCAGGCCAGCTTGTACCGGCTGCGCCCCACGTACGCGGCCGCGAGCAGCGGCAGGACGGCCAGCAGGACGGCCACCCGGAGCAGGTCCTTCTCGCCGAGGATGCCGGCGGAGATCGCGGCGGCGACCGCAGCCGCCAGGAAGGATCGGCCGCGGGTGGTCAGCCCGCGCAGGCCGTCACGCACGTCATGGCCTCCGCGGCTCGAACGGCCCGCGGCCGTTGCCGCCGCCGGGTCGGGTGTCGTACGGGGAGCGCTGCCGGTCGTGCGGCAACGGCAGGCGATGCACCAACTCGGAGACGATCGCGTCGGTGGTGCGGCGGGCCAGCTGCGCGTCCGCGGTCGGGATGATCCGGTGCGCCAGCACCGGCACCGCGAGGGCCTGCAGGTCGTCCGGGAGGACGTAGTCGCGGCCCTCCAGGGCGGCCACCGCGCGGGCGGTGCGCAGCAGTTGCAGGGTGGCCCGCGGGGACGCGCCGAGCCGCAGGTCGGGTGCCTCCCGGGTGGCGGTCACCAGGGCGATCGCGTACTGCTTGACGGCGTCGGCGACGTGCACCTGGCGGACGTGGCCGATCAGCCGGCGCACGGTGGCCGCGTCGGAGACCGGCCGCAACCCCGGCAGCGGGTCGTTGGCCCCGTGCCCGTCGAGCATGGCCAGCTCGGCGCTCGGGTCCGGGTAGCCCATCGCGATGCGGGCGGTGAACCGGTCCCGCTGCGCCTCCGGCAGCGGGTAGGTCCCCTCCATCTCGATCGGGTTCTGCGTCGCGATCACCATGAACGGCGTCTGGAGCTGGTAGGTCACCCCGTCGACCGTGACCTGTCGCTCCTCCATGCACTCCAGCAGCGCGGACTGGGTCTTCGGGGAGGCCCGGTTGATCTCGTCGCCGACGACCAGGTTGGCGAAGACCGCGCCCGGGCGGAACTCGAAGTCGTGGGTCTCCTGGTTGTAGACGCTGACGCCGGTGACGTCGCTGGGCAGGAGGTCGGGGGTGAACTGGATGCGGCGGACCGAGCAGTCGATGGACCGGGCCATCGCCTTGGCGAGCTTGGTCTTGCCGACGCCGGGCACGTCCTCGATGAGCAGGTGCCCCTCGGCGAGCAGCACCGCCAGGGCGAGCCGGACGGTGGCCGTCTTACCCGCGATGACCTGCTCGATGTTGGCCACGATGGCCTCGCTGGCGGCACGGAACTCGTCGTGCGGCAGCAGACCGCCCACCTCGTCCCAGGTCTGTTGTGTCACGGGCCTCCTCCTCGTCGCCGGAACGGCAGCTCTGAATAAGAGCACCTGGACCCGTCGTTGGGTTCGCGACGCCGAGCCTCGTCTGCCGCACGCATCTCACTGGCCTCTCAGGCTAACCATGTTTCTCGTCAACGCCGACTCCCGCAGGTGGTCGGTCGGTTACACCCGGAATATTCGCCGGACGGGGGATCGGGGTACACTGCCGGGCATGGCCGGAGTGTTCCTGCTTCTTACCGAGCCGTGCTGATGCGCTGAACGCGCGACAGCACGGCCGCCCCTCCTGCGCGAGGGGCTTTTTTGTGCCCGCAGCAGACCTCCCACCACCCGAGACGAACGCGCCGAGGAGACGCCATGAGTGAGGCAGCCGCACCGGCCACCGACATTCCCCCGTTCCGGTACACCGCCGCACTGGCCGACGAGATCGAGCACCGCTGGCAGGAGACCTGGGCCCGGGAGGGCACCTTCCACGCGCCGAACCCGACCGGCCCGCTGGCCGATCCGGACCACCCCCGCGCGGGCGCCGAGAAGCTGTACGTGCTGGACATGTTCCCCTACCCGTCGGGCGCCGGCCTGCACGTCGGCCACCCGCTGGGCTACATCGGCACCGACTGCTACGCCCGCTACCAGCGGATGTCCGGGCGCAACGTGCTGCACGCGATGGGCTTCGACGCGTTCGGCCTGCCCGCCGAGCAGTACGCGGTGCAGACCGGCACCCACCCCCGGGCCACCACCGTGCAGAACATCGAGCGGTACCGGGCGCAGTTGCGCCGGCTGGGGCTGGGCCACGACGAGCGGCGTTCGGTGGCGACCATCGACACCGACTTCTACCGCTGGACCCAGTGGATCTTCCTGCAGGTCTTCAACTCCTGGTACGACGCGGACGCGAAGAAGGCCCGGCCGGTCGCCGAGCTGATCGCCGAGTTCGAGGGCGGGAACCGGCCCACCCCGGACGGCCGCCCGTGGGCCGAGCTGACCGTGGCCGAGCGCCGCCGCGTCGTCGACGACCACCGGCTGGCGTACGTCTCGGAGGCGCCGGTGAACTGGTGCCCGGGCCTGGGCACCGTGCTGGCCAACGAGGAGGTCACCGCCGACGGCCGCTCCGAGCGGGGCAACTTCCCGGTCTTCAAGCGCAACCTGAAGCAGTGGATGATGCGGATCACCGCGTACGGCGACCGGCTGCTGGACGACCTGGACACGCTGGACTGGCCGGAGCCGATCAAGCTGCAGCAGCGCAACTGGATCGGCCGGTCCACCGGCGCGCACATCGACTTCCCGACCGACGCCGCCCCGGTCCGGGTGTTCACCACCCGCCCGGACACGATCTTCGGCGCCACCTACATGGTGCTGGCGCCCGAGCACGAGCTGGTCGACGTGCTGGCGCCGGCCGCCTGGCCGGAGGGGACGAAGGACGCCTGGACCGGTGGGCACGGCAGCCCGCGCGAGGCCGTCGAGGCGTACCGCAAGGCCGCCGCGGCCAAGACGGACGTCGAGCGGCAGGCGGACAGCAAGGAGAAGACGGGCGTCTTCGTCGGCGCGTACGCGACGAACCCGGTGACCGGCGGGCAGATCCCGATCTTCATCGCCGACTACGTGCTGGCCGGGTACGGCACTGGCGCGATCATGGCGGTGCCCGCGCAGGACGAGCGGGACTGGGACTTCGCCGAGGTCTTCGACCTGCCGATCGTGCGCACCGTGGCGCCGCCGGAGGGCTTCGACGGCAAGGCGTTCACCGGCGACGGGCCGGCGATCAACAGCGCCGCGCCGGACCGCGGCGTGGACCTGGACGGCCTGGGGGTGACCGAGGCCAAGGCGCGGATCATCGAGTGGCTGGAGGCGAACGGCCACGGTGCGGGCGCGGTCACCTGGCGGCTGCGCGACTGGCTGTTCTCCCGGCAGCGTTACTGGGGCGAGCCGTTCCCGATCGTCTATGACTCCTCCGGAGCGCCGATCGCGCTGCCGGAGTCGATGCTGCCGGTGGAACTGCCCGAGGTGGACGACTTCTCGCCGAAGACGTTCGACCCGGAGGACGCGCAGAGCAACCCGGAGACCCCGCTGTCGCGGCGGCGCGACTGGGTCGAGGTCGAGCTGGACCTGGGTGACGGGCCGAAGCGCTACACCCGGGAGACGAACGTGATGCCGCAGTGGGCCGGCTCCTGCTGGTACGAGCTGCGCTACCTGGACCCGACCAACGCCGAGCGGTTCGTCGACCCGGAGAACGAGGCGTACTGGATGGGGCCGCGCGGCGCGGGCGACTGCGGTGGCACCGACCTGTACGTCGGCGGCGCCGAGCACGCCGTGCTGCACCTGCTGTACGCGCGCTTCTGGCAGAAGGTGCTGTTCGACCTCGGGCACGTCTCGTCGTTCGAGCCGTTCCGCCGGCTGTTCAACCAGGGCATGATCCAGGCGTACGCGTTCGTCGACCCGCGGGGCGCCTACGTGCCCGCCGAGGAGGTCGTCGAGGTCGACGGCCGGTGGTTCCACGGCGAGACCGAGGTCCGGCGCGAGTACGGCAAGATGGGTAAGTCGCTGAAGAACGTGGTCACCCCGGACGACATGTGCGCGGCGTACGGCGCCGACACCTTCCGGGTGTACGAGATGTCGATGGGCCCGCTGGAGGTGTCCCGCCCCTGGGAGACCCGGGCGGTGGTCGGCTCGTACCGGTTCCTGCAACGGGTCTGGCGTACGGTCGTGGACGAGCGGACCGGCGGGTCGCGGGTCACCGACGCGCCGGCCGACGACGCGACCCGGCGGCTGCTGCACAAGGTGGTCGACGGGGTCCGCGCCGACATGGACGGGGTCCGGTTCAACACCGCGATCGCCAAACTGATCGAGCTGACCAACGGCCTGACCCGGCTGGCCGAGACGCCCCGGGAGGTGGCCGAGCCACTGGTGCTGATGGTCGCGCCGCTCGCCCCGCACCTGGCCGAGGAGCTGTGGCACCGGCTGGGCCACGACACCTCGCTGGCGTACGCGGACTTCCCGGTCGCCGACCCGGCGCTGCTGGCGGCCGAGTCGGTGACTTACCCGGTGCAGGTCAACGGCAAGGTCCGGGCCCGGGTCGAGGTGCCGGCCGACGCGACCGAGGACGTGGTCCGCGGCGCAGCGCTGGAGGCGGTCGCCGGTGCGCTGGCCGGCAAGGAGCCGCGCAAGGTGATCGTGGTGCAGGGCCGGATGGTCTCGGTCGTCGTCTGACAGTGAGGGTCCCGGGCGCGCATGGCCCGAGCGCGCCCGGGACCGGGCACCCGTTCGCGCAGCGGTGCGCGACCGTCGTGGCGAGCAGCGTGACCATCGCGACGGTCCGGTCGATTCACCCGCCGATCCTGCCCGGTGCCCGGTGCCCGGTGCCCGGTGCTGTGCCGGGTGCGGTGCCGTGCGGTGCTGTTCGGTGCTGTGCGGTACTGTGCGGTGCTGTGGCGGGCGGTGCTGTGGCGGGCGGTGCGGTGCGGTGCGGTGCTGTGGCGGTGCTGTGCGGTGGCGGGCGGTGCTGGGTGGTGCGGTGCTGGGCGGTGCGACCGGGGCGATGACTGCCGGTGTCGCCACCCGGGCAGCCCCTCCTGCGGGCGCGGTCCCGCCTTCGTTGACCACTGATCCCGACGCACTCCCTTTAGAGCTGATATCACCAACGACTCAGACCCACCCCGGCACGGATGCCCGCTACTGAGTCGTTTCTGATATCAGCTCTAAAGGCGCCCCGATGTGACTGGCGACCGGCGAGCGTAATCGGCTACCGCCTGGCTGTGACCGCCCGACCGACAGCGACCGAATGCCATCAAGCGACCGCGACGGCCGACCGACTGCCGCCGAACGCCAAAGGGCGACCGTGACGGCCCGTGCGACCGTGATGGCCCGTGCGACCGTGATGGCCCGTGCGACCGTGATGGCCCGTGCGACTGTGACGGCCCGTGCGATTGTGACGGCCCGTGCGACTGTGACGGCCCGTGCGACTGTGACGGCCCGTGCGACTGTGACGGCCCGTGCGACTGTGACGGCCCGTGCGACCGTGACGGCCCGTGCGACCGTGACGGCCCGTGCGACTGTGACGGCCCGTGCGACCGTGACGGCCCGAGCGCGGCAACGGGCCGACCGGGCCGAGCCGGTAGGCCCGTGTTCTTCGGCGACAGGTCCCGGTGGCAGACCGTCTCCGCGCCGCCGGCCGGGGCGGTGCCGGCGCAGGCGTCGTGCACCGAGCGGATCAATTCGGCCGGGCGGTCAGCGCGGCGTCGGCGAAGAAGGCCCGGTCCTCCCGGTCGCGCCAGAGCACCACCCCGTCCACGTGCGAGAGCACCTGCCACCCCTGCCCGTCCGTGCCGAGGCACACGGGCGCGACGCCGGGCGCGGTCGCCGCCAGGTGGCGCAGCAGCGCGGCGGCGAAGACGGCGTCGGCCCCTGGGGTGCGGCGGACCGGGTCGCCGATTCGGACCACCTCGGCGACGAACCCGTCGGGTAGCTTCTTTCCGGAGCCGTTCAGGTCAACTCGGGCCGAGCCGGCGTTGCCGTTCGGCCCGCCACCACCGGTGGATGATGAGCACGCTGGCGATCAGGCCGAGGCTGGCCGGCGCGGCCGCGTACCAGTTGATCGAACCGGGGGTGCTCACCGCCGCGCCGATCGCGGCGTAGCCGATCGCGGTGGGGGCGGAGGCGATCACGCTGCCGGCCAGGAACGGCAGCACCCGGGCGCCGGTGGTGCCGTAGCCGTAGCTGACCAGCCCGAAGCCGGCGATCGGGAGCAGCCGCACGGTGATCACCCCGAACACGCTCTGCCGGGCGAACCAGCCGTCGAGGCGGGCCAGCCGGCCGCGGACCCGTTCGGCCACGAACTCGCGGCCCAGCATCCGGCCGACCGCGAAGCCGAGCGCCGCCGCGAGCAGCGCCGCGCCGAGCGCGTACGCGGCGCCCTGCACCGGACCGAAGATCGCGCCCGAGGCCAGCGTGACGAACGTCCGGGGCACCAGGGCCACCAGCAGCAGCGCGCCGCCGACCACGGCCGCGACCGGGGCGTACCCGCCGAGCGCGTCGGCGAGCCGGGGCAGGTCGGCCGCGTCCGGGCGGGGCGCCAGCAGCAGCGCGACGGCGAACCCGCCGAGCAGCAGGAGCAACAGCCCGAACCGGCGCGCCGACGGCTGCCCGAGCAGCCCGGCGAGCCGGCGGACCACCGGTCGCCGCCCAGGCCGGGCGGCGCCGGTCATGCCCGGGCGGCGGCGGCCACCGCGCTGCGGCGCTCGGACCGGAGCCGGTCGGCCCAAGTGTCGTCGAGCGGGGGGAGCTGGTGGATGCCGGTGGCCCAGCGCAGCAGCAGGTCGGCCAGGTCGGGATTGCGGGCCAGCGCCGGACCGTGCGAATAGGTGCCGAGCAGCTTGCCCCGCCAGGCGCCCTCGGTAGTGCCATCGTTGCCGACGCCGGCGGTCACCCGGGCCAGCGGTGACACGCCCGGGCCGAGGTGGGTACGCCCGCCGTGGTTCTCGAACCCGCTCAGGTGCGGGATGCCCAGCCGGGGGTCGACCTCACCGGCCAGCTCGCCGACCGCTCGGGTCGGGCCGCGGTCGGAGGAGAAATCGAGCAGCTCCAGACCGGCGCAGCGGGTGCCCTTGGCGAAGAAGGAGGTGCCGAGCAGTTGGTAGCCCGCGCAGACGCCGAACACGACCGACCCCTGGGCCACCGCCCGGTGCAGGCCGCCGTCGGCGAGCAGGCGCTGGGCGCCAAGCGCCTGCGGGCCGTCCTCGCCGCCGCCGATCAGGTAGATGTCGGCGGCGGCGGGCAGCCGCTGGTCGGAGCGGACCTCCAGCATCTCGACCGGCATGCCACGCAGCTGGGCGCGGCGGGCCAGGATCAGCGCGTTGCCCCGGTCGCCGTAGGTGGACAGCAGGTCCGGGTAGACCCAGACGATGCGCAGGCTCTCAGTTGACACGGTCCAGCTCCGCTCGGATGTCCTGGAAGGCGGTGTAGTTGGCGATGACCTCCAGGCGGCCCGGCGGCACCGCCCGGACCGCCTCGTCGAACGTGCGCACGTGCCGGAACGGCACGCCGTTGACGTCGAGCCGCACCGCCAGGTCGTACGCCCGGTCGCCGGTGATCAGCACCTGCCGGCCGGCCAGCGGTGAGAAGTCGACGTCGAACAGCCACGACGTGTCCAGCCCGTCGGGGTCGCGCGCGTTGATCGAGAGAAGGGTCGGCGCGACGTCGGCCATGTCGAACGCCTCCAGCCAGCTCGCCGGGTTCTTGGCCAGCAGCAGCCGGACGTTGCGCCCGTCCCGGTCGACCTGGGCGTAGCGGCCGGCCACCGAGGTGACCGTGCCGAGCCGGGAGACCGCGTCCACCGGGCGTACGCCGAACTCGGCGGCGACCGCCAGCGCGGTGGCCGCGTTGCCGAGGTTGACCGTGCCGGGGAGCTGGAGCTGGATCTTGTGCCAGGCGCCGGTGGGGTCGAGCACGCCGTCGTCCTCGACCGTCCACTGCGGCTCGGGACGGCGCAGCGGGCAGCCGGTGCACCACCACTGCCCGCCGGAGCGCTGGATGGTGGAGCCGCACTCCGGGCAGACCCACGAGTCGTCGTGCCAGCGCTGGCCGGCGCTGAACCAGGTGACGTGCGGTGGCACGTGGCCCTGGGCCGGGTCGGCCGGCGGGGAGGCGGCCCAGACCACCATCGGGTCGTCGGCGTTGGCGACCACCCGCACCCTGGGGTGCCGGACCAGCGCGGCGCGCCAGAGCTGCGCCATCATGGCGACCTCCTTGGCCCGGTCGAGCTGATCGCGGGAGAGGTTGAGCAGCGCCACCGCGTGCGGCTCGGTCGCCTCCAGCACCTGAGCCAGGTAGTGCTCGTCCACCTCCAGCACGGCATAGGGCGTGCTGCCGGCCTTGGCCAGCGCCGAGGTGTGGCCGGTGGGCATGTTGGCGCCGAAGGCGTTGGACGCGACCCGGCCCAGCACGCCGACCGCGGCGGTGGTCAGCCGGGTGGTGGTGGTCTTGCCGTTGGTGCCGGACACCAGGGCGATGGCACGCCCGGCCGAGAGGTGGGCGAGCAGGTCGGGATCGATCTTGAGGCCGATCCAGCCGCCGATCACCGAGCCGTCGCCACGACCCGCGGCCCGCGACAGCGCCGCGGCGGTGCGCGACACGGAGCTGGCCACCTTCGCCCGCATGGGCATCTTCGCGTCCGTCACCCGAGCGAGGTTACCGGACCACGACCATCGCCAGATCGCCGCCGACGGCGAACCGTTCGGCCGGGGGCGGTGCGGTGGACGGCCGGAGCGCGCTCGGCCGGACGGCGGCGGTCGATGTCGGGTAGCGGACGCACCGGCGCGGGGCGCACCCCCCCTCCACTCCGCCCCACCCGCGTTGACGTGCGGTTTTGCGCGCGGACACGCCGCGCCGAGGCGGCGATTCCGGTTGCAGGTGGAGGGAAGTGGAGTAGAGTGGGGCGCGATGGTGAGGCCGGGAGGGCCACACCGGCCCGGGGGGTCAGCGGCGCCGCGAACGCCGCTCAGGGCGAGGGGGTTGGGCCGATGTTCCTCGGCACCCACACTCCGCGCCTGGACGACAAAGGCCGGTTGATCCTGCCGGCCAAGTTTCGGGACGAGCTGGCGGGGGGTGTCGTGATCACCAAAGGGCAGGAGCGCTGCCTCTACGTCTTCCCGATGCCCGAGTTCCAGCGCATCGCCGACCAGTTGCGCGCGCAACCGATGACGAGCAAGGCGGCCCGGGCCTACAGCCGGGTCTTCTTCGCCAGCGCCCACGACGAGGTGCCGGACAAGCAGGGGCGGGTCACGATTCCCGGGCACCTGCGGTCCTACGCGGCCCTCGACCGGGAACTGGTCGTGATCGGCGCGAGCACCCGGGTGGAGATCTGGGACCGGGCGGCCTGGGAGACCTACCTCGCGGAGAGCGAAGACGACTTCGCCGACATCGAGGAGGGGGTGCTGCCCGGCGGTCTGTAGGGCGTGACGGCGCCCGACGTACTGCGAGATCTCCAGCCGCTTTCGAGTTCCTGGCACCCCTTCCCCGGTGCCAGGCGCACGATCCGACACGGAGGGCCGCGGCCTCCGGCGGGCGGGGAGCGGATGGGGATCTGGCGGTATGGCGAGGCGTCGTGGCGACGACGGACACGTGGACGGAAACGGTTTTCGAGCAGTGGGGGTCGACATGGGGGAGCTTCGCGGCACGCACGTGCCGGTGCTGCTCGGGCGGTGCCTCGAGCTGCTGGCCCCCGCGCTGGGCCGCCCCGGCCGGACCGTGCACGTCGACGCCACGCTCGGCCTGGCCGGGCACGCCGAGGCGGTGCTCACGGCACACCCCGACACGGTCCTCATCGGTCTGGACCGCGACACCGAGGCCCTCGCCCACGCGCGGGTCCGCCTGGCCCGGTTCGCCGACCGTACCCACCTGGAGCACGCCGTCTACGACGAGTTGCCCGAGGTGCTCGACCGCCTCGGCTACCCGGCGATCGACGGCGTGCTGTTCGATCTCGGCGTCTCGTCGCTGCAACTGGACGCACCCGACCGCGGGTTCGCCTACGCGCAGGACGCGCCGCTGGACATGCGGATGGACCAGACCCGGGGGGTGACCGCCGAGGAGGTGGTCAACACCTACGGCCACCCGGAGTTGGCCCGGCTGCTGCGGGTGTACGGCGAGGAGAAGTTCGCCGGGAAGATCGCCTCGGCGATCATCCGGGAGCGCGAGCGGGCCCGGATCACGTCGTCGGCCCGGCTGGCCGAGCTGGTGCGGGACGCGATTCCGGCGCCGGCCCGACGAACGGGCGGACACCCGGCAAAGAGAACGTTTCAGGCTTTACGGATCGAGGTAAACAGAGAACTGGCAGCGCTGGAGACGGCGCTGCCGGCCGCTCTGGACAAGCTCAACGTGGGCGGCCGCATGGTGGTCCTGTCCTACCACTCGCTGGAGGACCGGCTCACCAAGCAGGCGCTCGCCGACCGGGTCCGCAGCAAGGGCCCGGTCGACCTCCCGGTCGAGCTGCCCGGGTCGGGCCCGACGTTCCGGCTGTTGAGCCGGGGCGCCGAGCTGCCCGGGGAGGAGGAGGTGGCCGCGAACCCGCGGGCCGCCTCGGTGCGGCTGCGGGCCGCGGAGCGGCTCGATCCGGAGGCGAACCGGCAGGGGCGTACCGACCGCGAACGGTACCGCCGCCGGGTGAAGGCGATGCACCAACCGGGGAACGGGACGGACGAGGAGGGGGAGGGGACATGAACGTCGAGAAGCGCGACGGCCGGGGGGCCGTCGGGCAGCGCGCACCGCGGTCGGGGGGCCGGACCACGGCGCAGCGCACCACGCGGGACACGACGACCACGGCGGCCGGCCGTCGGGAGGGGACCCGGGCCCGGGGGACGCACGATTACCCGACCGAGGGTACGGCCGCGCTGCGTCCGGTCGAGCGGACCCGGGCGGCGACGCCGGCGGCGCCGCGGCTGCGGGTCGCCCCGCCGCCGCCGATCCGGGTGCCGCGGGCGCCGTTCGTCGGGCTGATCCTGGTGCTCGTGGTCGGCGGGGTGCTCGGCATCCTGGCGGTCAACACCAAGATCAACGAGAACGCCTTCCGGCTGGAGCGGCTCCAGCAGCAGCAGGCCAAGCTCGACGTGGACGAGCAGGAGCTGAAGAAGGAGATCGCCGACCAGGAGGCGCCGGGCAACCTCACCGCCAACGCCCGCAAGCTGGGCCTGGTGGAATCCGGGGACCCGGCCTACATCCGGCTGCCGGACGGCCGGACGATCGGTGTGCCGCACCCCGCCGAGGGCGGGACGGCCGCCGACGGTCAGCAGGGCAACGGAGGCTGAGAGGTGCCGCCGAGATCGGACGAGCCGCGCCGGGACGCCACGGGCTCCCGGCGCGGCTCGTCGCGTGGGGCCGAGCCGCGGGAGCCGGGCGTCGGCGGGATCTCCGACGCCCGGGCGTACACCCCGCGCGGGCGGACCATCCGCGAGGGTGGCGCCGAGCAACGGCGTACCCCGCGCGACAGCCGGTCCGGCGACCCGTTCCGGCCCGCGTTGCAGGTGCTCGACGGTGGCCGGGCCGCCCGTGGCCGCCGGGAGCCGGCCGCGGCCGCCGAGAGCGCCCGGGCCGGACGCCGGGCGGTGGGCGGCCGCGCCGGCGTGGTGCGGACCGTCTCCGCCCGCCCGGTGCACGAGCCGTTCGACGACGAGGACGACCCGCCGCCGCGCCGCCGGCCCGGCCCGCGCCGCCCGGCGGCCCGGCGACCGGTCCGCAAGCCGCGCCGTCCGCCCCGGCTGGGCGACCCGCGCCGGCGGCTGCGGCTGGCCACGGTGCTGGCCCTGACGCTGTTCGCCAGCATCGGCGTCCGACTGGTCTATCTGCAGACCGCGAACAGCCCGGCGTACGCCGACGGCGGCCTGCCCAACCGGGTCAAGGTGATCGACCTGCCGGCCCCGCGCGGCGCCATCCTCGACCGCACCGGCGAGCCGCTGGCGCACAGCGTGGAGGCGCGCTACGTGTTCGCCGACCCGCCCCTGGTCAAGGACCGGTTCGCCCCCGCGCGGGCGCTCTCCCCACTGCTCGGCGTGCCGGCCTCGGACCTGGCCGACAGGATGCAACGCCGCAAGGTGCCCGGCACCGACCGGGAGGACGAGTTCGTCTACCTCGCCCGGGGCGTGGAGATCGGCACCGCCAAGCAGATCATGGCGCTCGACCTGGCCGGCATCGGCGTGCACCGGGACGAGCGGCGTGAGGTGCCCGGGGGTGACCTGGCCGCCAACATGCTCGGCTTCGTCAGCCAGGACATGAACGGACTGGAGGGCCTGGAGGCGAAGTACGACGATCTGCTGCGCGGCGAGGCCGGCAAGCGGACCTACGAAGCCGGCCTCGGTGACCTGGCCGCGCCCATCCCGGGCGGCTACAGCAGCACCACCCAGCCGAGGCCGGGCAGCTCGCTGAAGCTCACCGTCGACCGGGACCTGCAGTTCATGACCCAGCGGATCCTGGCCAAGCAGGTGGCCCAGGTCAAGGGCAGCGTCGCCGCAGCGGTGATCATGGACGTGCCCACCGGTGAGGTGCTGGCCCAGGCCAGCCAGCCCACCTACGACGCGACCGCCCCGATGAAGGTCGACTCGCCCGCCGACCGGGACGACAAGGCCACCAGCTTCGTGGTGGACCCCGGCTCGATCCACAAGGCGATCACCTACGGCGCCGCGCTCCAGGAGGGTGTGATCAGGCCGGACACCACGTTCCCGGTGGCCAACACCGTCGTCCTGGGCGGCGTCCAGTTCGAGGACACCCACCACGCGAACGGCCGCGTCATGAGCGTCCCGGGGATGCTCGCGTTCTCGTCCAACGTCGCCACCATCGAGATCGCCGACAAGCTGGGCCGGGACCGGTTGATCGACTACCAGAAGCGGTTCGGGCTGGGCCAGCCGACCGGCGAGGGCCTGCCCGGCGAGGCGTCCGGCCGGCTGCTCCCGGCCGACGAGTGGAGCGGGTCGTCCTACGGGTCGGTGCCGATCGGCCACAGCGTGGACGCCACGCCGTTGCAGATGGCCGCCGCGTACAACGCCATCGCCAACAACGGGACGTACGTGCAACCCCACCTGATCAAGGAGACGATCGGCCCGGACGGCACCCGGACCCCGGCCGCCGCGCCGACCACCCGCTCGGTGCTCAGCCCGGCGAACGCCGCCGCCCTGCGCCGGATGCTGGAGGCGGTCACCACCGTCGACGGCCCGGACGGACGGGCCACCGGCCTCGCCGCCGCGGTGCCGGGCTACCGGGTGGCCGGCAAGACCGGCACCGGCCTGCGCTACGACAACGGCAAGCAGCAGCCGGGCGAGGTCGGCTCGTTCATCGGGATGGCCCCGGCGGAGAAGCCCCGCTACGTGGTGGCGGTCTTCGTCTGGAGCCCCGGTGGCGAGGGCGGGGCGGTCGCCGCACCGGCGTTCCGCGAGATGATGGGCTTCACGCTGCGCCACTACCGGGTGCCGCCGTCGCTCACCGACAAGTCCCCCAAGTTCGAGGTCTTTCCGCGCTGAACGGGGCCGGCGGGACATCATCGGTGAGTGGCGACGAACCACCGGGGCGGCTGTGCGGTCGGAACCGGACGACCGGGTAGGGTCTGACGCCGTGCCCGGCAATCCACGTCCCGCCACCGTGCTGCCCGTCCGGCTCGGCGACCTCGCCGCCCGGCTCGCGCTGACACCGCCTCCGGGGAGCGCCGACCTGGCCGTCACCGGGGTCACCCACGCCAGCCAGGAGGTCCGCCCCGGCGACCTGTACGCGGCCCTGCCCGGCGCCCGCCGCCACGGCGCCGAGTTCGCCGCCGCCGCCGCCGGGGCCGGCGCGGTCGCGGTGCTGACCGACCCGGCCGGTGTGCCGCTGGCCGACGGCGCGGGTCTGCCCCTGCTCGTCGTCGACGACGCCCGGGGCGTGCTCGGCGAGGTGGCCGCCACGGTCTACGGCGACCCGACCGCCGAGCTGACCGTGATCGGGGTGACCGGCACCGCCGGCAAGACCTCCACCAGCTATCTGATCGAGTCCGGACTGCGCGCCGCCGGGCACACCACCGGTCTGGTCGGCACCGTCGAGACCCGGCTGGGTGACCTCGTCGTGGACAGCGTCCGGACCACCCCGGAGGCCACCGACCTGCACGCCATGCTGGCGGTGGCCCGTGAGCGCGGGGTGGACGCCGTGGTCATGGAGGTGTCCAGCCACGCGCTCGCCATGGGCCGGGTCGGCGGCGTCCGGTTCGACGTCGGCGGCTACACCAACTTCGGCTCCGACCACCTCGACTTCCACGCCGACGAGGCGGACTACTTCGCCGCCAAGGCCCGGCTCTTCGACGGGCGCTGCCGGGTCGAGGTGCTCAACCACGACGACCCGGCGCTGCGCCCGCTGCGCCGGCCCCCCACGGTGACCTACTCGGCCGCCGGTGACCCGTCCGCCACCTGGTGGGCCGAGCGGATCGACGGCGCGGGCTACGCGCAGCGCTTCACCCTGCACGGCCCGGACGGGCTGACCCTGCCGACCGGGGTGGCGCTGCCCGGCCGGCACAACGTGGCCAACGCGCTGCTGGCCGTCGCCACCCTGGTCGCCGTCGGCGTCGACCCGGCCGTCGCGGCGCGCGGCGTGGCCGACTGCGGCGGCGTGCCCGGCCGGCTGGAGTTGGTCAGCGGCGACGCGCCGGTGCGCGGGGTGGTCGACTACGCGCACAAGGCGAACGCGATCGAGGCGGTGCTGACCGCGCTGCGCGGCCTGACCGGCGGCCGGTTGGTCTGCGTGGTGGGCGCCGGCGGTGACCGGGACCGGGGCAAGCGGCCGGTGATGGGCGAGGTGGCGGCCCGGGGCGCCGACGTGCTGCTGGTGACCGACGACAACCCGCGGACCGAGGACCCGGCCACGATCCGGGCCGAGGTGCTGGCCGGCGCGTACGCCGCCGCCGCGCCGGCCCGCATCATCGAGGTGCCCGGCCGGCGGGCGGCGATCGAGGAGGCGGTCCGGGTGGCCGAACCGGGTGACGTGGTGGCGGTGCTGGGCAAGGGGCAGGAACGCGGCCAGGAGATCGGCGGCGAGGTGCTGCCGTTCGACGACCGGGTGGAGCTGGCGACCGCGCTGCGCGCCCGCTTCGGCGACCTGGTGGGTCAGCGGTGATCCCGCTGACGTTGGCCGAGGTGGCGTCGGCGGTCGGTGGCCGGCTGGCCGGGGCCGACGAGGACGCGCGGGTCACCGGCACCGTCGAGTTCGACTCCCGCAAGGTGACCCCCGGCGGGCTCTTCGTCGCGTTCGCCGGTGAGCGGGTGGACGGCCACGACTACGCCGCCGGCGCGGTGGCCGCCGGCGCGGTGGCCGTGCTCGGCACCCGCGAGGTGCCGGGCGTGCCGATGGTGCTGGTCGGCGACGCGCTCGACGCGATGGGCCGGCTGGCCCGCGCGGTGGTCGACCGGCTGCCCGGGCTGACCGTGATCGGCCTGACCGGCTCGTCCGGCAAGACCACCACCAAGGACCTGATCGCCCAGCTCGCGGTGCGGCTCGGCCCGACCGTGGCGCCGCCCGGCTCGTTCAACAACGAGCTGGGGCATCCGTACACCGCGTTGCAGGCCACGCCGGAGACGCGCTACCTGGTGATGGAGAAGGGCGCCCGCGGGGTGGGACACGTCCGCTACCTGTGCGACGTGGTGCCGCCGCGCATCTCGGTGGTGCTCAACGTCGGGGTGGCGCACCTCGGCGAGTTCGGCTCGGTGGACGCCATCGCGCTGGCCAAGGGGGAGCTGGTCGAGGCGCTGCCCGGCGACGGGTTGGCGGTGCTGAACGCCGACGCCCCCCGGGTCGACGCGATGGCCGCCCGGACCACGGCCCGGGTGGTCCGCTACGGCGAGTCGGAACGCGCCGACGTGCGCGCGGTGGACGTGACGCTGGACGGCCGGGGGCGGCCCTCGTACACGCTTGTGACGCCGGAGGGCAGCGCTCCGGTGCGGCTCGGGCTGACCGGTCGGCACCAGGTGTCCAACTCGCTTGCCGCCGCGGCGGTCGCCCGGGAGCTGGGTCTGCCCCTGACCGACCTGGCGGCGGCCCTGGGCGAGCTGGGTCTGGTCTCCACCCGGCGGATGGACGTCTTCGAGCGTCCCGACGGGGTGGTCGTGATCGACGACTCCTACAACGCGAACCCGGCGTCGACCGGCGTGGCGCTGCGGGCGTTGGCCAGCATGCGCGGCGAGGGGCGTACCGTCGCGGTGCTCGGCTACATGGCCGAGCTGGGCGACTTCGAACGTCAGGGGCATCAGCAGGTCGGCCGGCTCGCGGCCGAGTTGGGAGTGGACCGGCTGCTCGTGGTGGGCGGGCCGGCGGCGCCGATCCACGAAGGCGCGACAGCGGTAGGCAACTGGGGAGGAGAGTCGGTGCTGCTCACCGATCAGGCGGCGGCCGTCGAGGTGCTGCGGAGCGAGCTGCGTCCGGGCGACGTGGTGCTGGTGAAGGGCTCCCGTTATCGGACCTGGGAGGTGGCCGACGCGCTGCGCGCGGACGCCCGGGAGGCGGCGACGGAGGGCGGCGCCGCATGAGGGCGGTCATCGTCGCCATCGGCGTCGCGTTCCTGATCTCGCTGTTCTGCACCCCGATCGCGATCAAGGTGTTCGCCCGGCTGAAGGCCGGCCAGCCGATCCGGTCGAACCTCGGGCTCGCCAGCAACGAGGGCAAGAAGGGCACGCCGACGATGGGCGGCGTGGTCTTCATCCTGGCCACCGTCATCGCGTACGTCGCCGGGCACCTGGCCCTGACCACGCTGCCGGACGCGCAGATCGCGCAGGTCGAACCGACGATCACGGCGCTGGTGCTGCTCGGGCTGATGGTGTTCTCCGGTGCGGTCGGCTTCATCGACGACTTCCTCAAGGTCCGCAAGCGGCACAGCGGCGGTCTCAACAAGCGCGGCAAGCTGGCCGGGCAGATCCTGGTCGGCGCCGTCTTCGGCGCGGTGGCGGTCTACTTCCCGTCGAGCATGACCGACGTCAGCGGCAACGCGACCAACACCGAGACGGTCGGCAGCACGACGTTGAGCTTCATCCGGGACATCCCGGCGCTGGAGATCGGCAGGATCGGCGCGGTGATCGTCATCATCATGGTGGTGATGGCGGCGACCAACGGCGTCAACCTCACCGACGGTCTGGACGGCCTGGCCACCGGCGCCTCGGTGATGGTGCTCGCCGCGTACGCGCTGATCGCGTTCTGGCAGTACCGGCACTGGTGCGCGGACCCGAACTACACCGAGGCGTACTGCTACACGGTGCGCGACCCGCTGGAGATCGCGCTGATCGCCGGCGCGGCAGCCGGCGCCTGCGTCGGTTTCCTCTGGTGGAACACCTCGCCGGCCCGGATCTTCATGGGTGACACCGGCGCGCTCGGGCTGGGCGGCCTGATCGCCGGCATGGCGATGTCCACCCGTACGGTCCTGCTGCTGCCGATCCTGGGCGGCCTGTTCGTGATCATCACGATGTCGGTGGTCATCCAGATCATCTCGTTCCGCACCACCGGCAAGCGGGTGTTCCGGATGTCGCCGTTGCAGCACCACTTCGAGCTGGCCGGCTGGAGCGAGGTCAACATCGTGGTCCGGTTCTGGATCATCGCCGGCATCGGGGTGGCGATCGCGCTCGGCCTGTTCTACAGCGAGTTCCTCGCCGCGGTGAGCTAGGTGTGAGGAGGGGCCCCTTTTTAACAGACGTCTGTTAAAAAGGGGCCCCTCCTTCAGATCCGACACGCCGACCGGGCGGTTGCGCCACGGGCCGGCGGGTCGAGCCGCCATGATGGGCGGGTGGGGGAGGGACGAGACATCCAGGTCACCAGCGACCCGCCGGCCCGCCGCGCGCCCGCGGCCACGCCGCCGGCCGATCCGCCGGCCGACGCGGCCCGGTGGGACCCGGCCGGTGGCCTGGCCGCGCTGCGCGGCCTGCTGGCCCGGCCGTTGGCCTCCTACTACCTGCTGCTCTCCAGCGCCGGCATGCTGCTGCTGATCGGCCTCACCATGGTCTTCTCCGCGACCAGCGTGCGCGACTTCGTGCTGGAGGACGACGCGGCGGCCTCGCTGGCCAAGCAGACCGTGTTCGCGGTGATCGGCGTCGGCGCGTTCTGGGCCTGCCAGCGGCTGCCCACGCGCACCTTCCGGGCGGTGAGTCGGCCCGCGCTCGGCGTGGCGGTGGCGCTGCTGCTCCTGCTGAACCTGCTGGTCGCGCTGGAATCGCTGTTCGGGGTGGCGTCCATCGGGCCGTTGAAGGGCGAACTGCTCTCGCTCTCCCTCGGCCCGATCTCGCTCCAGCCGGCCGAGGTGGCCAAGTTCGCGCTGGTGCTCTGGGGCGCGCACGTGCTGGCCCGCAAGGGCGCCGCGCTGGGTTGGTGGCGGGAGCTGGCCACCCCGCTGTTCCCGGTGGTGGGCCTGCTCTTCGTGCTGGTCGGCTACAACGACCTGGGCAGCATGCTCTGCCTGCTGGCGCTGGTGGTGGGCCTGCTCTGGGCGGCCGGCGTGCGGGGTCGGGTCTTCGCCTCGCTCTCGGCGATCGGCCTGGTCGGCGTCGGCCTGCTGGTCGCGGTGGCCTCGCTCGGCGCCGGCTCCGGCTCCCGCGACGCCGACAACTACCGGCTGGGCCGGCTCACCATGTGGCTCGACCCGCCGTCGCCGAAGACCTGCTTCGACCAGCAGCTGGACTACTGCTACCAGCTCGTGCAGGCCCGCTACGCGATCGGCAACGGCGGCTGGTTCGGCGTCGGCCTGGGCCAGAGCAGTTTCAAGTACGGCTGGCTGCCCGAGGCGCACAACGACTTCATCTTCGCCATCGTCGCCGAGGAGTTGGGCGTGGTGGGCTGCACCGTGATCCTGGTGCTGTTCGCCGTGCTGGCGTACACCGGGATGCGGATCGCCCGCCGGGTGGAGGACCCGTTCCGGCGGCTCGCCGCCGCCGGGGTGACCGCGTGGCTGGTCGGCCAGGCCGTGATCAACATCGGTGGTGTCACCGGGCTGCTGCCGCTCACCGGCGTACCGCTGCCGTTCATCTCCGACGGCGGCAGCGCCCTGGTGGTGACGCTGGCCGCGATCGGCATGCTCGCCTCCTTCGCCCGCGCCGAGCCGGACGCGGCGCGGGCGCTGCACGCCCGTCCGCCGGCCCGATGGGTCCGACTAGTGTGGGCCCCGTTGCCGCCGCTTCCCGGCCGGCGCCGCCGACCGGCGCCGCCCCCGGCGGACCGGGGGCCCGTGCCCCGGTCCCGCCGGCGTCGGCAGGACGATCAGGCCGCGGCCCGCGGCGTCCGGCCCGACCGGACGCGCGCCGGCTCGGCGAACGAGAGGAGACGCTGATGGGTCCGCTGCGTTCGGTGGTGCTCTGCGGAGGGGGTACGGGCGGGCACATCTACCCGCTGCTCGCCTTCGCCGACTGCCTGCGCCGACACGACCCGAGCGTCCGGATCACCTGCCTGGGCACGCCGAAGGGGCTGGAGAACGAGCTGATCCCGCCGGCCGGCTACGACCTGCGGCAGATCCCGGCCTACCAGCTCCCCCGGTCGGTGAACATGAGCCTGGTGCGCACCCCGGACCGGATGTGGAAGGCGGCCCGCGCGGCGGGCAAGGTGATCGACGAGGTCCGGGCCGACGCCGTGGTCGGCTTCGGCGGGTACGTCTCGGTCCCCGGCTACCTGGCCGCGTGGCGCCGCGACCTGCCGATCGTCATCCACGAGGTGAACGTGCCGCCGGGGGTGGCCAACCGGCTCGGCATGAAGTTCACCAAGAACGTCGCGGTGGGCTTCCCGCACCAGCCGGCGCAGGCCGAGGCGCTGCGCGACGCCCGGGTGGTGGGGGTGCCGCTGCGCCGCGGCATCGCCGGCCTGGACCGCGCGGCCCTGCGCGACGCCGCCCGCGCCCACTTCGGGCTCCGCCCCGATCTGCCGGTGCTCTTCGTGGCCGGCGGCTCGCAGGGCGCCCGCTCGATCAACCTGGCCGTCTCCGGCGCCGCGAAGGAGTTGGCCCGCAACGGCGTGCAGGTGCTGCACGTGATCGGCGCCCGCAACGAACCGGTCTCCGTCCCCACCGACCTGCCGGTGCCGTACGTGACGCTGCCCTATCTGTCCGAGATGGAGCTGGGCTACGCGGCGGCCGACCTGATGCTGGGCCGTGGCGGCGCGATGACCTGCGCCGAGGTGGCCGCGATCGGTCTACCCACGGTCTACGTGCCCTACCCGCACAGCAACCAGGAGCAGAAGCGCAACGCGCTGCCCGTGGTGGAGGCCGGCGGCGGGCTGCTCGTGGACGACGCCGAGGTGACTCCGGCCTGGGTGGAGCGCACGGTGATCCCGCTGATCCGGGATCCGCAGCGCCTGTGGGCGATGAGCCACGCCGCGGCCGGCTACGGCCGTCGCGACGGCGACGTGGCCCTGCTGAACTTCGTCTACGAGGCGGTTTCCCGGTGAGCGTGAGGAGTGAGCTTGCGAGCCCCGCAGTCGCGAACGAAGGTGGCCCCGCTGATGCGGGCCGTCACGACGGGAAGGTACCTGAGATGAACACCGCGCAGTTCACGCCCGCCGGCACCATGACCGCGGAGGACCTGGGCCGGATCCACCTGATCGGGGTGGGCGGGGTCGGGATGGCCGGGTTGGCCCGGCTGTTCCTCACCCGCGGCCTGCCGGTCTCCGGCAGCGAGCTGCGGGAGTGGCCGTCGCTGGCCGGCCTGCGGGCGCTGGGCGGGACGATCCACTCCAGCCACGAGGCGGCCAACCTCGACGGGGTGGACACGGTCGTCTACTCCTCCGCCATCCCGCAGGACCACCTGGAGATGGTCGAGGCGCGCCGGCGGGGCCTGCGGGTGCTGCACCGCTCCGAGGCGCTCGCGGCGGCGATGACCGGCCGGCGCACGGTGGCGGTGGCCGGCACGCACGGCAAGACGTCCACCACGTCGATGGTCACCATGGTGCTCCAGCAGGCCGGCGCCGATCCGTCCTTCGTCATCGGCGGGGAGATCTCCGAGGTGGGCTCCGGCGCGCACCACGGCACCGGCGAGCACTTCGTGGTCGAGGCGGACGAGAGCGACCGCTCCTTCCTGATCTATCGCCCGTACGTGTCGATCGTCACGAACATCGAGGCGGATCACCTCAACACCTACGGTGACCTGGCCAGTCTGGAGGCGGCGTTCGCCGACTTCGCCCGACTGACCGACCCGGACGGCTTCGTCGTCACCTGCGCCGACGACGCCGGCGGGCGGCGGCTGGCCGAGACGCTGCGGGCCCAGGGCCGTCGGGTCTGGACGTACGGCGAGTCCGCCGACGCGGACCTGCGGATGAGCGAGGTCACCTCGTCCGCGCGGGGGGTGCGCTACCTGGCCGAGATCGAGGGGCGGCCGCTGGGCGAGATCCGGCTGCCGGTCCCGGGCCGGCACATGGCGCTGAACAGCGCGGCGGCGGTGCTCGCCGCGTACCTGCTGGAGCTGCCGGTGGCGGCGGCGGAGGCGGCGCTCGCCGCGTTTCCCGGCGTGCGCCGGCGGTTCGAGCGCAAGGGGGTCGCCGACGGGGTGCTGGTCTACGACGAGTACGCCTACCACCCGACCTCGATGACGCTGGCGCTGCAGACGCTGCGTGAGGTGGCCGGGGACGGCCGGCTGATCGTGGTCTTCCAGCCCTACCGGCTCTACCGCACCCGGGACCTGCAGGCGGAGATCGCCGCCGCGCTCGGCATCGCCGACGAGGTGGTGTTGCTGGAGGTCTTCGGCCCCGGTGAGCTGCGTCAGCCGGGCGAGGGGTCGGCCGCGCTGATCGAGGCGGTGCCGCTGCCGGCGGAGCGGAAGGTCTTCGTCGACGCGTGGGACGACGTGCCGGCCGAGGTGGCCCGCCGGGCGCGCGCCGGCGACGTGGTGGTGACCATGGGCGCTCCGCCCATCTCGCTCTTGGGTGACCAGCTGCTGGATGCGCTGCTGGCGCGTACCGGTGGCGGCACGGCCCTGGGCGCCGCCGTCGGCCCGGACGGCGCGGCGACCACCGCCGGATGAGTCCGGGCCCGGCCCGCGGGCGCACTCGGGGCCACGACGGCGGGGTGGGGCGGCGCGGCCCGGTCCGGCGGTGGCAACTGGTGCGGGCCGGTGCGGACGCGGTGCCGCCGTCGACCCGCCGGTTCATGGCCCGGGCCCGGCAGCGGCGGGTGCGGGCCGCGTTGCCCTGGGCGGTGGCCGCGGCAGTGGTCACGGTCGCCGCTCTGGTCGCCTGGACGCTGCTCGGCACCGGCCTGTTCGGCGTCCGCGAGGTGCGGGTGGTGGGCGCGCGGCTGGTCACGCCGGTGCAGATCCGGGACGCGGCGGCGGTGCCGGACGACACGCCCCTGGCCCGGGTGGATCTGGCCGCGACCGCCCGCCGGGTCGGCACGCTGCCGCCGGTGGCCCGGGCCACGGTGGAGCGGGACTGGCCGGGGGCGCTGGTGATCCGGGTGGTCGAGCGGGTGCCGGTCGCGGCGGTGTCGCAGGGCGAGCGGTTCGCCGTCGTCGACGCCGCCGGGGTGGTCTTCCAGCGCCTGGGCCGGGCGCCCGAGGGGCTGCCGCTGATCCGGGTCGCCGAGCCGGGCCCGGACGATCCGGGCACCCGGGCGGGGCTGGCGGTGCTCGCCGCGCTCGGGGAGAAGCTGCGCGCCGAGCTGGTGGCGGTGGACGTGGCCGGGCTGGCCCGGATCACGTTGCTGCTGCGCGGCGACCGGCAGGTCTTCTGGGGCGACGCCTCGCGCAGCTCCGACAAGTCCACCGTGGCGACCGCCCTGCTGCCGCGCCGGGCGGACCGGATCGACGTCAGCGCGCCGGACGTGGTCACCTTCCAGTGACCCGTCGGTCAGCCGGTGGCCGGTGTGTCGCCGGTCGCTCGGTCGGCGACACGCCGGAAGGGGTCCTTGGCTCCTGGCGCGGCGGCGCATACGTTGCCCCGAAGAGATCAGTGGTTGACATAACTCTAAGCCTCTAGTAGAGGGTGAGGGTTCTCCTCTGGTCCGGCCAAGCCGTGTGGGGTCGGCCCATGCCAATCTCGAAGGGAAAGGACCGGAGATGACACCTCCGCACAACTACCTGGCGGTCATCAAGGTCGTCGGCATCGGGGGTGGCGGCGTGAACGCCGTCAACCGGATGATCGAGGTTGGGCTCAAGGGCGTCGAGTTCATCGCGATCAACACCGACGCGCAGGCGCTGCTGATGAGCGACGCCGACGTCAAGCTCGACGTGGGCCGGGAGCTGACCCGCGGGTTGGGCGCCGGTGCCAACCCGGACGTCGGCAAGAACGCCGCCGAGGACCACCGCGACGAGATCGAGGAGGTGCTCAAGGGCGCCGACATGGTCTTCGTCACCTGCGGCGAGGGCGGCGGAACCGGCACCGGCGGCGCGCCGGTCGTGGCGAACATCGCGCGCAAGCTGGGCGCGCTCACGATCGGCGTGGTCACCCGGCCGTTCTCGTTCGAGGGCAAGCGCCGGCAGGTGCAGGCCGAGGCGGGCATCGAGGAGCTGCGCAACCAGTGCGACACGCTCATCGTGATCCCGAACGACCGGCTGCTCGCCCTCGGTGACCGCAACATCTCCATGATGGACGCCTTCCGCACCGCGGACCAGGTGCTCCTCTCCGGTGTCCAGGGCATCACCGACCTGATCACCACGCCGGGCCTGATCAACCTGGACTTCGCCGACGTCAAGAGCGTGATGAGCGGTGCCGGTAGCGCGCTGATGGGCATCGGCAGCGCCCGGGGCGAGAACCGCGCGGTCGAGGCGGCCGAGGCGGCCATCTCCAGCCCGCTGCTGGAGCAGAGCATGGACGGCGCGCGGGGTGTGCTGCTCTCCATCGCCGGTGGCTCGGACCTCGGCCTGTTCGAGATCAACGACGCGGCGCAGCTGGTCACCGACGCGGCTCACCCGGATGCCAACATCATCTTCGGTGCGGTCATCGACGACGCGCTCGGAGACGAGGTGCGGGTGACCGTGATCGCGGCGGGTTTCGACGGGGGGACGCCCGCCTACAAGGCGGTCGAGCCGCCGCGCAAGAGCAACCAGAACCCGCCGGCCCAGCCGAGCGCGCCGGTGAACCCGCCGGCCACCATGCCGGCTCCGCAGCAGCCGTCGCGCCGGGTGCTCTTCGACGACGTCGACGTGCCCGACTTCCTCAAGAACGGGTCCTGAGCCGCGCCGATGACCGACTCAGCCATCGCGGTGCGACCCGAGCGTCGTGCCGAGCTCGCGGCCGGCCTGGCCCGGGTGCGCGCCCGGGTCGCCGACGCCTGCGCGGCGGCCGGCCGGGACCGCGACGCGGTCACCCTGGTCGCGGTGACCAAGACCTACCCGGCGGCCGACGTGGTCGCGCTGGCCGGTCTCGGGGTCACCGACGTGGGGGAGAACCGGGACCAGGAGGCGGCGCCCAAGGCGGCGGCGGTGGCCGGCGCGGGAGTGACCCCGCGGTGGCACTTCATCGGCCAGTTGCAGCGCAACAAGGCGCGCTCGGTCGTCCGGTACGCCGACATGGTCCAGTCGGTGGACAGCGTCCGGCTGGCCGCCGCCCTGGACGCCGCCGCGTCCGACGTGCGGGACCGGCCGTTGGACGTGCTGGTGCAGGCGAGCATCGACGGTGATCCGGCCCGGGGCGGGGCGTTGCCGGGTGCCGCCGACCCGCAGCGGGGCCTCGACCCGGTGGCCGCGGCGGTCGCCGGGGCGGCCGGGCTGCGGTTGGCCGGCCTGATGGCGGTGGCGCCGCTGGGCTGGGAGCCGGACCGGGCGTTCGCCCGGTTGGCCGAGGTGGCGGCGCGGCTGCGGGCCGACCATCCGGGTGCGACGGCCCTGTCGGCGGGGATGAGCGGCGACCTGGAGAGCGCGGTCGGTCACGGCGCGACACATGTCCGTGTCGGCAGCGCGTTGCTCGGAATGCGCCCCACGCTGGGGTAGCCTGGCCGCGACGGAAGCAAATTACATCAGTGTTGTTCAGGACGGCGTTCCCCTAGCCGGGGGCCGTGGCGGGCGGACCGCGAACCGCGCGCCGGGGGATTGCCGATCCGGTCCGGTGGGCATGATCGTCCACTCGTGATCAAGCGACACGGCACGGGGGCGCGTGCCGCATGGCGGACGGAAGGGCGCGGGGATGGGTGCACTGCGCAAGGCGGGGGTCTGGCTCGGTCTCGTCGAGGAGGACGACGAGCGGGCGTACGAGGACGGTGGCTACGACAAGGGTGGCTACCGTGACTCGCGCTACCGGTCGAGCCGGTACGCCGAGGAGTTCGCCGACGAGGACGACGAGGAGTCCGAGGAGCCGCCGGCGCCCCGGACGCGGGTCGGCGACCGGGGCCGGCTGTCCGAGCGCGCCACGAGCCGCGCGGTCGACACCGACCGTTCCGAGTCCGACCGCCTCGACCGACCCGAGCGCGCCAGTGTGCGGTCGATCACCCGGTCCACGGCCGGCGAGACCTCCGGCGCGCTGAGCTACCACACCCGGGACAATCTCGCCCTGGCCCCGCAGGCCACGCCGCGCGAGCGGGCGGTGGCCCCGGAGGAGGAGCAGCGTTACCAGATCACCACGCTGCACCCGACCACCTATCGCGAGGCGCGGACCATCGGCGAGCACTTCCGGGACGGGGTGCCGGTGATCATCAACCTCACCGAGATGGACGAGGCGGACGCCCGCCGACTGGTCGACTTCGCCGCCGGGCTCGCGTTCGGCCTGCGCGGTACGATCGAGCGCGTGACCAACCGGGTGTTCCTGCTCTCACCGGCCAACGTCCAGGTCACCGCGGAGGACAAGGCCAAGATCGCTGAGGGCGGCTTTTTCAGTCTGAGCTAATCCCGCACGACCGAGGGACGTCGCCTGCCGTGTTGTCGATCCTGTTCCAGGTGCTCTACCTGCTGCTCTATTTCTTCCTGCTTGTCCTTTTGGCCCGATTTGTCCTAGGGGCCGTGCTGGCCTACGGCCGGCGGTGGCAACCGGGACGAGGGGCATCCGCGGGACTGGAAGTCGTGTGGAGCGTCACTGATCCGCCCCTGCGCGCGTTGAGGCGTGTGATCCCACCACTGCGAATTGGTACCGTGAGCATCGACCTGGCCTCCCTTGTGCTCCTGGTTATCCTGTTCGTGCTGATGGAGTTCGTGTTACAGCGCCTGATCGTGGCGTTCGCCTGACCAGAGCGCTTTCGCGGCCGCAACTGACCCGAGGAGTTTCGATGCCGCTGACCCCGGCCGACGTCCACAACGTCGCCTTCAAAAAGCCGCCGATCGGCAAGCGGGGGTATGACGAGGAGGAGGTCGACGCCTTCCTGGACGAGGTCGAGCGTGAGCTGGCCCGTCTGATCGAGGAGAACAACGAGCTGCGCGCCCAGGTGGAGCGCGGCGGTCGGGGTGGCGCACCCGCCGGCCCCGGCGGCGACGCCCGGCTCGCGGCCGAGCTCAACGACGTCAAGGCCCAGCTCGACCGGGTGCAGCGCGACAAGGCGGCCGCCGAGCAGGCGGCCCGGGCGATGCAGTCCGAGCTTGAGCAGGTCCGCGCCCAGGGCGGCCCGGCGGGGGTGACCGGGGACGGCGAGCAGCAGGCGCTGCGCGTGCTGATGATGGCCCAGCGCACCGCCGACGACCACGTCTCCGACGCCCGCCGCGAGGCCGACAGCCTGCTCTCCGAGGCCCGGTCCAAGGCCGAGGAGGTCACCCGCGAGGCGCGGGCCAAGGCCGACGCCCTGGAGCGTGACGCCCGCCAGCGGCACCAGGAGGCCATGGGCGGCCTGGACGCCAAGCGCACCGCGTTGCAGAAGCACATCGAGGAGCTCAAGCAGTTCGAGCGCGAGTACCGCACCCGCCTCAAGGCATACCTGGAGAGCCAGCTGCGTGACCTCGACGGTCGCGGCCAGGGCCTCGAGGTCGAGATGAACCGTTCCGAGGGCGCCCGCGCCGCCGGTGGCAGCAACGGCCTCGCCGCCGCCGGTCTCGCCGGCTCCTACGGCGGCGGCCGCGGCGGCTCGCTCGAGTCCGGCCGCTGAGCCCACGTCGGTGGCCGTCCCGGTGGCGGCCACCGACCGCACCAGACCGACACGACGCGGCCGGGGGTGAGCCGTGATAGCCGCCAGCGTCCTGCTGATCCTCGTCGCGGTCGTGCTTCTGGTGGTCGGGCTGGCCGGTGGGTCCAGTCCGTTGCTGATCGTCTCGATCGCGGCCAGCCTGCTGTCCGCCGTCGCCTTCATCGCGTTCGCCCGCCAGGCGGCCGCGACCCGGGCCGCGGCGGGTCGGGAAGCCGGCCCGCGTTTCCGGACCGCACCCGCCGGCCCGTCCCAGGACGAGCCGGTGAGTCCGATCCCGCACCACACGTCCACGGTCGGCGCCGGTGGACCCGGGTGGCGGCAACCGCCCGGGTCACCGGTGACCGAGCCGTACGACGCGGCAGCCGCCGCATACTCACCGCCGTCCGAGCCGTACGACGCGGCAGCCGCCGCGTACTCACCGCCGGCCGAGCCGGCACCCACCTCGCCCGCGCCGGACGGCCCGTTCGGCGGTGACCCGCCGGCCGAGTCCCTCACCGCCGGGCAGGTGGCCCGGTTGGCGCGGCGGCTCGACGAGGTGCGGGTGGTCGACGGCCACCCCCGCTTCCACCTCGACGACTGCCCGCACCTGGTGGGCCGGCTGGCCGAGCCGTTGCCGGTCGCCGAGGCGGTCGGGCTGGGGTTCACTCCGTGTGCCCGGTGCGCCGCCGCCACCACGCTGCTCGCCGACGGCCGGCCCCGCTGACATGACGATCGCGGGCAGCCCGCTCACCGTCGCGGTGCGCGTGAAGCCCGGCGCGGCCCGTGCCCGGGTCGGCGGCCGGTTCGACGGGCCGTACGGTCCCGCCCTGGTCGTCGCCGTGCACGCGCCGGCGGTGGACGGCCGGGCCACCGAGGCGGCCCGCCGGGCGCTCGCCGACGCGCTCGGCGTACGACCGGCCGCCGTGTCGCTGCGCTCCGGGGCGGCCAGCCGGGACAAGCTCTTCCTGGTCGACCGTCCGGGCGACGGGCTGCCCGAGGAGCTGCGTCGGCTGCGCGACGGCAGCGCCGGGTGACCGACCGGCGGGGTGGTCGGCGATGACTCCGGGGCTGAACCTCGCGCTGCTGGTGGGTGCCGCCGTGCTGCTGGTGGCGGTGGGCGCGGTGCGCTTCTCCACCCGCCTCGGCGTGCCGAGCCTGCTGGTCTACCTGGCGCTCGGCGTGCTCATCGGCGAGGCCGGCCTGGGCATCGAGTTCGACGACGTCGAGCTGACCCGGGTGCTCGGCTTCTGCGCGCTCATCGTGATCATCGCCGAGGGCGGGCTGAGCGCGCGGTGGAGTCTGCTGCGGCCGGTGCTCGGCCTGTCCGCCGCGCTCTCCACGGTGGGCGTGGTGGTGAGCATCGCGGTCGTCGGCGTGGTGGTGCACCTGCTGCTCGGTCTGGACTGGCGGCTGGCCCTGCTCTACGGCGCGGTGCTCTCCTCCACCGACGCCGCGGCGGTCTTCGCCACCCTGCGCCGGCTGCGCCTGCCGCCGCGCCTGGTGGCCACGCTGGAGGCCGAGTCCGGGATGAACGACGCCCCGGTGGTCCTACTGGTGTTGCTGCTGTCCCGCGCCGGGGTGGAGGCCGCCCACCCCTGGTGGTACGAGGTGCTGCTGCTCGGTTACGAGCTGGGCGCCGGCGCGGCGGTCGGGGTGGGCGCGGGTCTGGCCGGGCGGTACGCGCTGCGCCGCGCCGCGCTGCCGTCGGCCGGTCTCTACCCGATCGCGGTGGTCGGCTTCACCGTCCTGGCGTACGCGGCCGGCTCGGCGTTGCACGCCTCGGGCTTCCTCGCGGTCTACGTGGCCGGGGTGCTGCTCGGCAACTCCCGTCTTCCGCACCGGCAGGCGATCCTCGGTTTCGCCGACGGGCTGGCCTGGTTGGCCCAGATCGGCCTGTTCGTACTGCTGGGCCTGCTCGTCTCGCCGAGCCGGCTGGACGCCGCGGTGCTGCCGGCGGTGATCACCGGGCTGGCCCTGCTGCTGCTCGCCCGGCCGCTGTCGGTGGCGGTCTCCGCGCTGCCGTTCCGGGTCCGCCTGCGCGAGCAGCTCTTCCTGTCCTGGGCCGGGCTGCGGGGCGCGGTGCCGATCGTGCTGGCCACCATCCCGCTGTCGCTGCGGGTGCCGGGCGCGGACCGGCTCTTCGACGCGGTCTTCGTGCTGGTGGTGATCTTCACGCTGCTCCAGGCCGGCACGCTGGCTCCGGCGGCCCGCCGGTTGGGGGTGACCGCGCCGGCCGAGGCGAGCGAGATCCTGCTGGAGACCGCCCCGTTGGAGCGGATGCGGGCCGACCTGCTCCAACTGGAGGTGCCGGCCGGCTCCCGGCTGGCCGGGGTGCACGTGGACGAGCTGCGGCTGCCGGTGGGTGCGGCGGTCACGCTGGTCCTTCGCGACGGGGTCGGTTTCGTGCCCGGCCCGGACACCCGGCTGAAGGTGGGCGACAGCCTGCTCATCGTCGCGACGGCCGGGGTGCGGGACGCGGTGGAGCGCCGGCTGCGGGCGGTGAGCCGGCGGGGTCGCCTGGCCCGGTGGTTTGGGGAGTACGGAGAGGACCGCACCGGCTGATCTGCTAGCGTTCCCTTTGCCCTGATTGATGGCACTTCGGGGCGAAAGCACGGGGCGACGGTGCGGCACGTTGTCGGACGCCTGTACGTTCCGTATCCTTGCCAACCTCCGGAGTGCGCGGCGAGTGGCCGTGTGCCCCGATCCGTTTCTCGGGGGACGCGCCGCTGCCCCCTGCCCAGGTACCGTTGACCGCCGCGTCACGCGGCTGAGGGAGCTGACGATGGCAAAGCCAGCCGACACCAGGACCGCCGGTCGCAAGCCGGTGGCGAAGCCCACCCGCAGCGCGGCGGAGACCGAGAAGATCCGGGCCGCGCTGGCGGCACGGCGGGACGAGCTCAGCGCCGAGTACGATCAGACGCTGAGCGAGATCACCGAGCTGCAGCGCGACCGGCTGACCGACTCGGCCGGGGACGACCAGGCCGACACCGGCACCAAGACGTTCGAGCGCGAGCAGGAGATCTCACTCGCCAACAGCATCAAGGAGCGGATCACGCAGGTCGAGCGCGCGCTGGAGCGGCTCGACGAGGGTGGCTACGGCTGGTGCGAGCGGTGCGGCAACCCGATCCCGGTGGAGCGGCTCGCCGCGTTCCCGTCGGCCACCCTCTGCGTGAGCTGCAAGCAGCTGGCGGAGCGGCGCTGAGGTCCGTTCCCCGGCGGCCGAACGGCAGACGGTGACCGCCACCGTCGCGAGCGTCGATGGGGAGCAGATGACCGCAGCACCGCCCGCCGGGTCCGGCACCACCGAGACAGCCACCGGCACACCCCGCCGCAGGGCAGTCGCCGTGCTGCTCGGCGTCGCCCTGGCCGCGCTCCTGGCGGACCTGGGCACGAAACAGCTCGCGCTGGCCGAGCTGACCGGGCGGGAGCCGCTGTCGGTGCTCGGCGGGGCCGTCTACCTCACCCTCACCCGCAACAGCGGCGCCGCCTGGAGCATCGGCTCCGACCACACCTGGATCTTCCCGCTGATCACGTTCGCGGTCATCGGATGGATCGCCTGGATGGCGCTGCGGCTGCGCTCGCTGCCCTGGGCGGTGTCGCTGGGCCTGGTGCTGGGCGGGGCGCTGGGCAACCTCACCGATCGCATCTTCCGCGCGCCCGGGCACTTCGTCGGCCACGTGGTCGACATGATCAGCCTGTTCGACCCGTACGGCCAGGTCTGGCCGGTGTTCAACCTGGCCGACAGCTCACTCGTCTGCGGCGTGGTGCTGGCGGTCTTCCTGGAACTGACCGGCCGGCAACGCGACGGCTCCCGGGCCGGCGCCGAGACCGCCGCCGACGCCCCGGCCGACCAGCGGGAGCGGGCGTGACCGCCGCCTTCGCCACCGGCGGCGACCAGCGGTCCCTGCCCGTCCCGGACGGCCTCGACGGCATGCGGCTGGATCAGGCCGTGTCCCGGCTGTTCGGGCTGTCCCGCACCGCGGCGGCGGCGCTCGTGGACGCCGGCGACGCGCTCGTCGACGGGGTGGCCCGAGCCAACTCGCACAAGGTCAAGGCGGGTGCCTGGCTGGAGGTCACGCTGCCCGCGCCGGCCGCCCCGCCGACCGTGGTGCCGCAGGCCGTCCCCGGGCTGACCGTGGTCTACGCCGACGACGACGTCGTGGTGGTCGACAAGCCGGTCGGGGTGGCCGCGCACCCGAGCCCCGGGTGGACCGGCCCGACCGTGATCGGCGGGCTGGCCGGCATCGGTCACCGGATCTCCACGAGCGGCGCGGCCGAACGGCAGGGCGTGGTGCACCGGCTCGACGTGGGCACCACCGGCGTGATGGCGGTGGCCAAGAGCGAGCTGGCCTACACCGCGTTGAAGCGGGCCTTCAAGGAACGCGAGGTGGAGAAGCGCTACCACGCCGTGGTGCAGGGCCACCCGGACCCGCTGCGCGGCACCATCGACGCGCCGATCGACAGGCATCCGCACCACGACTACCGGTGGGCGGTGGTCTCCGGCGGCAAGCCGAGCATCACCCACTACGACACGCTGGAGGCGTTCCCGTCGGCCAGCCTGCTGGACGTGCGGCTGGAGACCGGGCGGACGCACCAGATCCGGGTGCACTTCTCGACGCTGCGGCACCCCTGTGTGGGTGACCTGACCTACGGCGCCGACCCGACCCTGTCGGCCCGGCTCAAGCTGTCCCGGCAGTGGCTGCACGCCCGCTCGCTGAGCTTCCGGCACCCGCGCACCGGCGAGGAGGTCACGTTCGTCAGCGACTACCCCGACGACCTGGCCCGGGCGCTGGAGATCCTGCGCGACTGACGTGAGCGACCACGCCGTGCCGCCGCGCCGGCCCCGTGCCGCCGTGCTGAGCTGGCTCGCGCTGGGCTGCGCGCTGGTGGTGCTGGTGGTCGCGGTGGCCCAGCGGCGGGACGGGCCGGTGGGCGACCGCACGGTCGGCGAGGTGACCCGGGTCGGGGTGGCCGACGGCGCGGCCGTGCCGGCCTACCTGCGGGCGGCGGGCGACGAGCTGGCCCGGCTCGACGCGCCCGACGGCTACGCCCTGGTCGCGTTCGCGGCCTACCTGACCCCGGCCCGGGCGGCGTCCGCGCTGGCCGGCACGCCGGTGTCGGTGGTCCTCGCGCGGGTGCCGCTGCCGGGCCGGCAGACCGAGATCGTCCGGATCGCCGCGCTGCGCCTGCCCGACGACGTGGTCGGCGGGATGGCCGAGGTGGCCGGGCACAAGGACCGGGAGGCCGCGGACTACCGGGCCCGCGCCGCCGCCCCGGCGGCCGTCGCCGACCCCGAGCTGCGCCTGCGGTACGACACCGGCGCGGCGGTCGCGGCCCGGGAGGCGGCCGGCTACCGGGCCGGGTGCGCCTGCGTCTACGCCGCAGTGGTGCGCGCCGCCCCGGACGCGTTGCGGGCGCTGGCCGGGCGTGCGGGGGTGCGGGTGGTGGACCCGGCGCCGGAGGTGACCCGACTGGACCGGACCGTGTTCACCCCGCCGCTGCCCGAGCAGCGCGACGTGGCCCGGCCGCCGGCCGACACCGGGCCGGACGCGGCCGGCGGAATGGGCGATTCGTCGGAAGCCGCACCGACAGTGAGCGTGCCTTCACCGGGCGACCGCGCGCGCGTCGCCGTGGACGGGTCGCCCAATCCCGCTTCCACCTCCTGAGACGCCCGCGCGGGCGGCCGTGACCCGGGTGCCGCGGTGAGCAGAGCCACCGGGCGATGTGCGGCGCGGGGAGTGGTCCGAATAGGGTTTCGTTCGTAGCCTGTCAGGCGGAGATCGATGGGCTGGGGGAGGGCGAATCCTTGGACGGCAGCGAGACCGGCTGGGGTCGGCAGGGCGAGCCGGCACCGCGGTGGCGGGCGCTGCTCGACCGGGCCCGGCTCGGCGGTCGCGGCGCGGAGCACACCGACGCCGACCGGCGTGTCGAGGAGAGCCAGGTGCCACCGCCCGAGCTGCCACGCCGTGGCGCCGGCACCGGCTGGACCGGGCGCGCCGCCGCCGTCGGCCGGGCCGCCGACGGGTCGTACGGCACGGAGCCCGGCTACCGGGCCGAGGCCACGTTCCGGGTGGACCCGGCCTTCCGCGCCGACCCCCGCTACGACGGCGAGCCGGCCTATCGGGCCGAACCGGCGTACCGCACCGATCCCGAGCCGGCGGCCGAGCCGTCCTGGCGTCCCGACCCGTCCTACCCGCCCGAGCCGTCCTGGCGCGCCGAGCCGTCCTACGCCGCGGAGCCGCCGGCGGAGCCGTCCTGGCGGGCCGAGCCGGACCCGCGCGGGCGGGCCGAGGCGCCGGTCGAGTCGCGATACTCTCTGCTCGACGGCGGCTACCGACCGGCGACGCCGCCGGAGTCCCGCTACGCGCTGCTGGACCGGGGCCGCTACCGGCCGGAGATCCCGTCCGCGCCGGAGCCGCCGGTGGTGCCCGCCCCACGCCGGCCGGTCGAGGCCCGGCCCGGGCGGGTCGACGCCGGGCGGGTGCGGTGGCGCGCGCCGGAGCCGGACGCCGAGCTGGAACGGGCCACCGGTGTGCTCCGCCGTGAGCTGGGCACCCCCCGCGTGCTCGCCTTCGCCAACCCCAAGGGCGGCGTGCACAAGACCACCGCCACCGTGCTCGGCGCGGCCACCGTGGGCAGCGTGCGCGGGCGTGGCGTGCTCGCCTGGGACGACAACGAGCTGCGGGGCACGCTCGGCCTGCGCGCCGGCAGCGCCCGGCACGCCCGCACCATCCGGCACCTGGTCCAGGATCTCGCGCAGATCGAGATCCTGGAGGGCGACACCCTGCTGTCGCACCTCGACGACTACCTGCGGCACGCCTCCGACGGCTCCTACGACGTGCTGGCCGGCGAGGAGAGTCCGCGCTTCGCCCAGCGGCTCGACCAGTTCACCGTCAAGCGGGTGCTGGAGCTGCTGCGCCGCACCCACGAGGTGGTCTGCGTGGACACCGGCAACAACGTGGAGAGCCCGAACTGGCGCACCGTCATGCAGGCGGCCGACCAGCTCGTGGTGACCACCGTGCCGCGCGAGGACGCCGCCTTCAGCGCCGACTGGATGCTCGACCTGCTGCACGAGGTGGGGATGGGCGAGCTGGCCGACAACGCGGTCACGCTGATCTCCTGCCCGACGCCGGGGCGCAGCGCGCTTCAGGACGACCTGGAGCGGCACTTCGCCACCCGCACCCGGGCGGTCGCCGTGGTGCCCTACGACCCGGCCCTGGAGACCGGCTCCTCGATCGAATACCCGCAGCTCCAGGCGGAGACCCGCAACGCCTGGCTGAAGGCGGCCGCGGTGATGTTGGAACCGTTCGCGCGCTGACCGCCGACCACCGCCCCACACGGTTCCCGGGCCTGAGAGGATCACCGGGTGAGTCCGGACACCCCTGATCCCGAGCGGACCGCCGACCGTTCCGGCGCCGAGCCGCCGCCCGCCGGCACCCCGGGGACCGCGCCCGGCCCGGGGACCGCGCCGGGGGCGGACCCGGTCGCCGACCAGCCCGACGTCGGGCCGGCGTTGCCCGGCACGCGGCCCCTCGGCCGTGCGGTGGCGTCGGTCGTCGGCGTGACGGCGCTGCTCACCGTGCTCGGCGTACCCCTGGGTCTGCTCTGGGCGTGGGTGGCGCCGGGCACGCCGGTGCGGCAGACCCCCGACGGCGCGGTCTACGCCGTCCCGCAGCCGGAGCAACCGATCGCGGCCGACGGCTGGTTCAGCCTCCTCGCGCTCGCCTTCGGGGTCGTCTCCGCCGTCGCCCTGTGGGTGCTGCTGCGCCGGTGGCGGGGCCCGGCGGGGTTGCTCGCCGTCACGCTGGGCGGCCTCGGCGCGGCCGTGGTGGCCTGGCAGGTCGGCCGCCGGATCGGGCTGGCCACGTTCCGGCGGCTGCTGGACACCGCGCCGCCGGGGACCGACTTCACCAAGCCGGCCGACCTGCGCGCCGGCGGCGTCGACTGGTTCGGCCCGCTGCCGCTGCCGCACGGCAACCTGCTGCTCGCGGCGTTCGGCGCGGCCGTCACCACCACGCTGCTGGCCGGCTGGTCGCGGTGGCCGTCGCTGCGCCCGGAGCCGGAGCCCGGCGGCAGCTGGTCGCCCCTGCCCGGTCCCGGCGGCGACGTGCCGCGCTGGCCCGCTCCCGGCGGCGACGTGCCGCGCTCGCCGGAGTCCGGCGGCGAACGGCCGGATCCGCCGGGGTCCGGCGGCGGCCAGTCCCCGCCGCCGGGGATCAGTTCGGCGCCGGAAGACCCGCCAGCTCGCTGAGCGGCACCGGCACCGCCCGGACCTGGCGCAGCAGCGCCGACTCCCGGTTGAGCAGGCGCAGCTCGGCGCGGAGCCGGTCGGGGGTGTCGTCGATGGCGAGCAGCCCCTGCCGGTCGGCGACGGTCAGCGCGGCGGTCGCCGCCACCAGGTGCGACAGCACGGTCGGATCCTCCGGAAGCTGCTCGGAGATCTCCTCCTGCTCGGGGCGGATCAGGGCGAGGTAGTGCCGGAACACCGAGATCACCCGGGCCGCCAGCACGTCGGCCACCTCGTCCGGGCCGGCCGGCTCGGGCAGCCACTGGACCTCGGCGGTGAGATAGGGCTCGGCGGTGTCGTCGATCTCGGCGATCCGGAACCGGCGCCGACCCACCGTGACGATGTCGAACCCGCCGTCGGTCAGCTCGGTGACCTGTCGCAGCTCGGCGGTGCAGCCCACCTCGTGCAGGGTGACCGCGCCACCGGCCAGCCCGGCACCGGGCGGCCCCGGCGGACCCGCCTGCGCCACCTCCCAGCCGGCCTGGATGGCCACCACACCGAACTCGCGTGGCGCGCCCTCGGGGAGCGCCACGAGATGGCGCACCAGTGCCTGGTAGCGCTCCTCGAAAATGTGCAGGGGAAGGACCAGCCCGGGGAAGAGGACGGTCCCGAGCGGGAACACCGGCAGCCGCGCGCTCACGTGATCGAGCGTATCCCCATCACGCCCGGCCGGCGTGTCCCGGCTCACCGTCCCGGCGGCCGGGCGCGCCCGGCCGGGCCGACCGGCGGCGGCCTAGACTCGCAGGCGTGCTGACTCGGATCGACCTGCGCGGCGGGGTAAGCGACCCGCGCCGCCTGCTGCCCCGTGCCCAGCTCGACGTCTCCGTGGCGGTCGAGCGGATCCGTCCCCTCGTGGAGGCGGTCCGGGAGCATGGATACCCGGCGATCCGCGAGGCCAGCGAACGGTTCGACGGCGTCTCCCCGGAGCACCTGCGGGTGCCGGTCGAGGTGATCCGCGCCGCCGAGGGTGAGCTGGACCCGCAGGTCCGCGCCGCGCTGCTGGAGTCGATCACCCGGGCCCGACGGGTCCACGCCGACCAGCGCCGCACCGACCACACCACCCGGGTGGTCGCCGGCGGCACGGTGACCGAGCGGTGGCTGCCGGTCGACCGCGTCGGTCTCTACGTTCCCGGCGGCCTGGCCATGTATCCGTCGACCGTGGTGATGAACGTCGTCCCGGCCCAGGCAGCCGGGGTGCGCTCGCTGGTGGTGGTGAGCCCGCCGCAGCAGGACAACGACGGCCTGCCCGACCGCCGGGTCCTGGCGGCCTGCGCGCTGCTCGGCGTCGACGAGGTGTACGCGGTGGGCGGCGCCCAGGCGGTGGCCATGCTGGCGTACGGCGCGGCCGTCGACCCGGCCGGCGAGCAGCGCTGCGACCCAGTCGACATGATCACCGGCCCGGGCAACATCTGGGTCACCGCCGCGAAGCGGCTGCTGCGCGGCGTGGTCGGCATCGACGCCGAGGCCGGCCCCACCGAGATCGCGATCCTGGCCGACCACACCGCCGACCCGGCGCACGTCGCCGCCGACCTGATCAGCCAGGCCGAGCACGACCCCCTCGCGGCGAGCGTGCTGGTCACCCCGTCGATCGAGCTGGCCGACGCGGTCGACGCCGAGCTGACCCGGCAGGTGCCGGCCGCCAAGCACGCCGAGCGGATCGGCACCGCGCTGCGCGGCGAGCAGAGCGGGGTGGTGCTCGTCGACGACCTGGAGGACGGGCTGCGGGTGGTCGACGCGTACGCGGCCGAGCACCTGGAGATCCAGACCGAGAACGCCCGCGAGTGGGCGCTGCGGGTGCGCAACGCCGGCGCGATCTTCGTGGGCGCCTGGTCGCCGGTGTCGCTCGGCGACTACTGCGCGGGTTCCAACCACGTGCTGCCCACCGGCGGCTGCGCCCGGCACTCCTCCGGCCTGTCGGTGCAGTCCTTCCTGCGCGGCGTGCACCTGGTGGAATACACCGAGGCGGCGCTGCGCGAGGTGGCCCCGCACGTGGTCACCCTGGCCGGCGTGGAGGACCTGCCGGCGCACGGCCAGGCGGTAAGCGTCCGCTTCCCCGGGGGCGTGTCGTGACCGGCCTGGAGGACCTGCCGATCCGGGACGACCTGCGGGGGCGCACCCCGTACGGCGCGCCGCAGCTCGACGTCGCGGTGCGGCTGAACACCAACGAGAACTCCTACCCGGTGCCGGAGCCGGTGGTGGAGGCGATCGGCAAGGCCGTCGCGGCCGAGCTGCGCGACCTCAACCGCTACCCGGACCGGGACGCCGTGGCGCTCCGCGCCGACCTGGCCGGTTACCTGGGCCACGGGCTGACGGTCGAGCAGGTGTGGGCGGCCAACGGCTCCAACGAGATCCAGCAGCAACTGCTCCAGGCGTTCGGCGGCCCGGGTCGCACCGTGCTCGGCTTCACCCCGGCCTACTCGATGCACCCGCTGCTGGCGCTCGGCACCGGCACCGGGTGGGTTGCCGGCGTCCGGGGCGCCGACTTCGGGCTCACCGCCGCCGACGCGGTCGCCCAGGTGCGCGAGCACCGGCCGGACGTGGTCTTCCTCTGCTCGCCGAACAACCCGACCGGCACCGCGCTCGACCCGTGCGTGGTCGCCGCCGTGCTCGACGAGGCGCCCGGCATGGTGGTGGTGGACGAGGCGTACGCCGAGTTCGCCCGGCCCGGCACGGTAGGCGCGCTCGCCGTGCTGCCCGACCATCCGCGGCTGGTGGTCACCCGCACCATGAGCAAGGCGTTCGGGTTCGCCGGGGGTCGGCTGGGCTACCTGGCCGCCGACCCGGCGGTGGTGGCGGCGGTGCAGCTGGTCCGGCTGCCCTACCACCTCTCCGCGCTCACCCAGGCCGCCGCCCGCGCGGCGCTGGCCCACCGGGACGTCCTGCTCGGCACCGTCACCGCGATCATGCAGCAGCGCGACCGGATCGTCGCCGAGCTGCGCGCGCGGGGGCACCGGGTGGCCGACAGCGACGCGAACTTCGTGCTCTTCGCCGTCGGCGGCGACCAGGGCGTCGCCTGGCGTACCCTGCTCGACGCCGGCGTGCTGGTCCGCGACGTCGGCCTGCCCGGCTGGCTGCGGGTCACCGCCGGAACCCCGGCCGAGACCGACGCCTTTCTGTCCGCGATGGAGAAGTTGTCATGAACCGCACCGCCCGGATCGAGCGGGTCACCACCGAGACCAAGGTGCTCGTCGAGATCGACCTCGACGGCACCGGCGAGGCCGACATCTCCACCGGCGTCGGCTTCTACGACCACATGTTGCACCAGATCGCCCGGCACGGCGGCTTCGACCTGACCGTGCACACGGTCGGCGACCTGGAGATCGACGCGCACCACACGATGGAGGACACCGCGCTCGCGCTGGGCGCGGCGTTCGACCGGGCGCTGGGCGACAAGGCCGGCATCCGGCGGTACGGCGCGGCCACCGTGCCGATGGACGAGGTGCTGGTCCGGGCCGCGGTCGACCTCTCCGGCCGGCCGTACGTGGTGCACGACGAGCCGGCGCTGTCGCCGTACATCGGGCCGGTCTACCCGACCAGCATGACCCGGCACATCTGGGAGTCGTTCGGCCAGGCGGCCCGCGTGACGCTGCACGTCGACGTGCTGCGGGCGGCCCGACCGGGTGGCCACCCGGACGCGCACCACGTGGTCGAGGCCCAGTTCAAGGCGGTCTCCCGCGCGCTGCGCGAGGCCACCGCGATCGACCCGCGCAGCGCCGGCGTGGTGCCGAGCACGAAGGGGGCGCTGTAACCGTGCGGGTGTGGCCGACGCTGCTGTTGATCCTGGCCGGGGTGCTGGTCGGCGGGACGTGGTCGCTGCACAAGCAGGGCGCCCCTCGCGCCGCCGTGCTGGTCACCGGCCTGCTGGCGCTGCTGGCCACCGCCGGCGGCGTGCTGTGGCTGCTGCCCGGGGAGAGCTGATGGGCCGGCGGGTGGTGGTGCTCGACTACGGCTCGGGCAACCTGCGCTCGGCCGAGCGTGCGCTGCAACGGGCCGGCGCCGACGTGACCGTCACCGCCGACCTGGCCGCCGCCGCGGCGGCCGACGGCCTGGTGGTGCCGGGCGTCGGCGCGTTCGCCGCATGCATGGCCGGGATCGAGGAGTTGGGCGCCGGCCCGGTCATCGCCGAGCGGGTCGCCGCCGGGCGGCCGGTGCTCGGCATCTGCGTCGGCATGCAGGTGCTCTTCGGCCACGGCGAGGAGCACGGCGTGGTCACCAAGGGGCTCGGGCTGCTGCCCGGCGGCGTGACCCGGCTGCCCGCGCGGCGCCTGCCGCACATGGGCTGGAACACGGTGCACGCCCCGGACGGCTCGGTGCTCTTCGCCGGCCTGCCGGCCGACGCCCGGTTCTACTTCGTCCACTCCTACGGGGTCACCGACCCGGCCGCGCTGGCCGCCGCCGGTGCCGCGGTGACCACCGCCCGCCACGGCGGCGACTTCGTCGCCGCGGTCGAGCGGGGCGCGTTGTCGGCCGCCCAGTTCCACCCGGAGAAGTCGGCCGACACGGGCGCGGCGCTGCTGCGCAACTGGCTCGGGTTGCTGGGGTGAGCAAGGAACGGGCGCGGCGCCGGGCGGCCCGCGAGGCCGACCAGGAGCGGGAGCGGGCCGCCCGGGCCCGCCGGGTGGCGCGCCGGCAGCGGCGCCGTTCGCTGGTACGCCGGCTGACGCCGCGGCTGCGCCGTGGCCGCACCGGCCGGTTGCGCCGGCACAGCCGGGGCGAGCGGGCGGCGATCGTGCTGCTCACCGCCGTCGCGGTGGTCGGCATCTGGAATTTCGTCGACGACCTCGCGCTGCGGCTGGCGCTGGTCGTGTTGTTGCTGCTGGTCCTGCCGGCGATCGTGGTGATCACGCTGGACCGTCGTTGAGGATGCGAGGAGACAACCGTTGAGCCTTGACCTGTTGCCCGCCGTGGATGTCGCCGACGGCCAGGCCGTCCGGCTCGTGCAGGGTGCCGCCGGCAGCGAGACCGCCTACGGCGACCCCTTGGACGCGGCGCTGGCCTGGCAGTCCGACGGCGCCGAGTGGATCCACCTGGTCGACCTGGACGCCGCGTTCGGCCGGGGCACGAACGCCGCGCTGCTCGCCGAGGTGGTCGGCAAGCTCGACGTGAAGGTGGAGCTGTCCGGCGGGATCCGCGACGACGAGTCGCTGCGGGCGGCGCTGGGCACGGGCGCGGCCCGGGTCAACATCGGCACTGCCGCGTTGGAGGATCCCGAGTGGTGCGACCGGATCTGCGGCGAGTACGGCGACCGGGTGGCGATCGGCCTGGACGTGCGCGGCCGTACCCTCTCGGCGCGGGGCTGGACCCGCGACGGCGGTGATCTCTACGACGTGCTGGCCCGGCTGGACGCCGCCGGCGCGGCGCGGTACGTGGTCACGGACATCACCAAGGACGGCACCATGCGCGGGCCCAACCTGGATCTGCTGCGTGCGGTGTGCGCCCGCACGGACGCCCCGGTGATCGCCTCCGGCGGCGTGTCCACGCTCGACGACCTACGGGCGCTGGCCACGCTGGAGCCGGTCGGGGTGGAGGGCGTGATCGCCGGCAAGGCGCTCTACGCGGGCGCGTTCACCGTCGCGGAGGCGCTCGCCACGCTGCGGGCCGGCGCGTGACGATCGAGGTGGGTGGGCCGCCGGCCGACGGCCCGGTGGTGACCCGGCTCGGGTCGGGCGGACCGTGGGAGGCGCTCTACGGCTACTCGCGGGTGGTCCGGGCCGGCGCGCTGGCGATCACCGCCGGTTGCACGTCCACGGTGGACGGTCGGGTCGCGCACGTGGGGGACGCGGCGGCGCAGACCGCGCAGGCGATCCGGATCGGTCTGGACGCGCTCGCCGAGGTGGGCGCGGAGCCGGGCGACGTGGTGCGGACCCGGATGTACGTGACCGACCGGCTCTTCGCCGACGAGGTGGGTCGGGCGCACAACGCGGTGTTCGGCCCGGTGCGCCCGGTGGCGACGATGGTGGTGGTGGCCGGCCTGCTGGACCCGGATCACCTGGTCGAGGTGGAGCTGGAGGCGTACGTCCCCGCGTGCTGACCATCGTCGGGCAGAGCTTTCGACAGTGCCGCCGGCGGGTGGCCGAGTCTGGTTCGGTTGCCTTTGGAGCTGACATCACAAACGACTCGCCCGATGTCGGCGCGGGTGGCCCGTCTTCACCCGCCCGCCGGCTCGGGCGGCACGGTGCGGACACCGTGGTCGGCCAGAATCCGCCGTTCGGCCCGCCGGGCGTCCGGCTCGGCGCGGCTGCGCCGCTGAGTCGTTTCTGACGTCAGCTCCAAAGGCGCTCCTAAGTGACACGTGTCGCAGCCGCCCGGCGGCAGATAAGTTGTACACAACTTGATTGCGGGCTACCTTTATTGGCGTGACCGATGATCTGGTGCTGCGCCGGCAGGTGTGCTTCGCGCTCTATGCGGCGTCGCGCGCCCTGACCGACGTCTACCGGCCCATCCTCGACGAGCACGGCCTGACCTATCCGCAGTATCTGGTGCTGCTGGTGCTCTGGGAGCACGGCGACGAGGCTCCCACGGTCTCCGAACTCGGCGTGCGGCTCCGGCTCGACTCCGGCACGCTCTCCCCGCTGCTCAAGCGACTGGAAGCGGCCGGCCTGCTGGTGCGCACCCGCTCGGCGGTCGACGAGCGCCGGGTCGAAGTGAGCCTCACCGCCCAAGGTCGGGCGCTGCGCGAGCGGATGGCGGACGTGCCGTTGCGGGTGGCCCGGGCCACCGGCCTCACGGAGGCCGAACTGGTCAACCTCCGCGACACGCTCACCCGGGTCACCGAGACGATCCACCGACAGAAGGAGCAGTGACATGCAGGTCCTCTACACCGCGTCCGCCAAGGCCACCGGCGACGGCCGCGACGGCCACGTCCGCACCTCCGACGGCACCGTCGAGCTGGACCTCGCCGTGCCGAAGGAGATGGGCGGCGCCGGCGGGGCCGCCAACCCCGAGCAGCTCTTCGCCGCCGGTTACGCGGCCTGCTTCCACTCCGCGCTGCGCATCGTGGCCCGCCAGGCCAAGGCGGACGTCTCCGGCTCGGTCGTCGAGGGCGAGGTGGGCATCGGCCCGAACGGCAGCGGCGGCTACGGTCTGGCCGTGACCCTTGTGGTGGACCTGCCCGCGGTCGAGCGCTCGGCCGCCGAGAAGCTGGTCGAGGCCGCCCATCAGGTCTGCCCCTACTCGAACGCCACCCGCGGCAACATCGAGGTCGCGCTGACCGTCCGGGAGGCCCGGTGAACCGGGAGATCCATCTGGCCTCCCGCCCGGACGGCTGGCCCACCGCCGACAACTTCCGACTGGTCACGACCGAGGTGCCGACGCCGGGCCCGGGGCAGCTCGTGGTCCGCAACCAGTTCATGTCGGTCGATCCGTACATGCGCGGGCGGATGAACGACGTGAAGTCCTACCTGCCCCCGTTCGCGCTGGACGCCCCGCTCGACGGCGGCGCGGTCGGTGAGGTGGTGGCCGGTGCGGCCGAGGGCGTCGAGCCCGGCGACGTCGTCCTGCACAGCCTCGGCTGGCGCGAGTACGCGCTTGTCGACGCCAAGGCCGCGCGCAAGGTCGACCCGGACGTCGCCCCGGTCAGCGCCTACCTCGGCGTGCTCGGCATGACCGGGCTGACCGCGTACGCCGGGCTGCTCGACGTGGCCGCGATGAAGCCGGGGGAGACGGTCTTCGTCTCCGGCGCGGCCGGCGCGGTGGGCAGCATGGTCGGGCAGATCGCGAAGCTGCGCGGCGCCGGCCGGGTGGTCGGCAGCGCCGGCTCCCGGGCGAAGGTCGAGCGGCTCACCGCGCTCGGCTTCGACGCCGCCTTCGACTACCACGACGGGCCGGTGTACCAGCAGCTCAAGGCCGCCGCCCCGGACGGCGTCGACGTCTACTTCGACAACGTCGGCTCGGACCATCTGGAGGCGGCGATCGGGGCGATGAACCTGCACGGCCGGGCCGCCATCTGCGGCATGATCGCCCAGTACAACTCGGCCGAGCCACCGGCCGCCCCGCGCAACCTGGCGCTGGTGATCGGCAAGCGGCTCACCCTGCGCGGCTTCCTCGTCGGTGACCACGGTCACCTGCGCGCCCAGTTCGTCCAGGAGATGGCCGGCTGGCTGCGCGAGGGCCGGCTGTCCTACGACGAGACGGTGGTCGACGGCATCGAGCAGGCCCCGGAGGCGTTCCTCGGCCTGATGCGCGGCGAGAACCTCGGCAAGATGCTGGTCCGCCTCTGACCGGCGCGCGCCCCGGCGGCGGTGATCGGCCTCACCGGCCGGTCGCCGCCGCCCCCGTGTTGGCTAGGCTTCCTGGCATGACGGTGGCGGTGCGGGTCATTCCGTGTCTGGACGTGGACGCCGGACGGGTGGTCAAGGGGGTCAACTTCCTCGACCTGCGCGACGCCGGCGACCCGGTGGAACTGGCGGCGGCGTACGACCGGGCCGGCGCGGACGAGCTGACGTTCCTCGACGTGACCGCCTCCTCCAGTGACCGCGGCACCATGCTCGACGTGGTGCGGCGCACCGCCGAGTCGGTCTTCATCCCACTCACCGTGGGCGGTGGCGTCCGCCGGGTCGAGGACGTGGACACGCTGCTGCGCGCCGGTGCGGACAAGGTCGGGGTGAACACCGCGGCCATCGCCCGGCCGGAGCTGATCGCCGAGATCGCCGACCGGTTCGGCCGGCAGGTGCTGGTGCTCTCGCTGGACGTGCGGCGCGCCCCGGCCGGGGTGACGCCGAGCGGCTTCGAGGTGACCACGCACGGGGGTCGGCGCGGCGCCGGGCTGGACGCGGTCGAGTGGGCGGCGCGTGGCGCCGAGCTGGGCGCGGGCGAGATCCTGCTCAACTCGATGGACGCCGACGGCACCAAGGTCGGGTTCGACCTGCCGCTGATCCAGGCGGTCCGCGACGTGGTCGAGGTGCCGGTGATCGCCAGCGGCGGCGCGGGCGCGGTGGCGCACTTCCCGCCGGCCGTCGCGGCGGGCGCCGACGCGGTGCTCGCCGCCAGCGTCTTCCACTTCGGCGAGCTGACCGTCGGCGAGGTCAAGGACGCCCTGCGCGGCGCCGGGCACCCGGTGCGCTGAGCCGGGTCGGGCCGGCGTCAGGGCCGGCCGGACCGCCCCTCCGGGGAGCGGCGGGGCATCGGGATGGACCGGACCACATACTCCTGGACGGCCGCCGCGTGGTCGTCCTCGGCAAGCTGCCACTCGGCCTCGCCCGGCGGGTGCCGGCGGGTCAGCACGCCCTGCACCGTGTCGACAGTGGTGCCCAGCCCGGCGCTGGGTCGGGTGCGCCAGAGCCGTTCGCCGTCCGGGGTGACCCGGAACCAGCCGTCGCAGACGCTGACCAGCCCGGCCCCGGTGAGCCGGCGGACCGCCCCCTCGACCTCGTGCCGCTCGGGAATCGCCTGGTTGAGGTGGTCGGCGGTGGAGAGGACGTCGGCGAGGCGCACCCCCTCGGGGCGGCGTGTGGCGGCGGCCCGGCGGTGCCGGCCGGCGCCGCTCGCGATGACCAATGCGACGAAGATCCAGGCGTCGCTCCAACGCCATCCATTCTCCCCCATGCACGAATGATGCCCGCCCATGACGGCAGAGGAAACACCCGGTTTCCCGGTCGTACGTCGTCGCAGCTCAGGGCCGCCCGGTCGAGCCGCGCGGTGGCGGTCGGCCCGGTGATGATCACGCAGCGTAGGCGTTGGCCGGTCGGGGCGGCACCGCGAACATCGGAAGGAACAACTGGGCGAGCGGTCCGATGGCCAGCGCGTAGGCGACGGTGCCGAGCCCGACGGTCCCGCCGAGCAGCCAGCCGAGAGCCAGTACGGTCACCTCGATGATGGTCCGGACCAGCCGGAGCGACCATCGGGGGTGGCGGGCGGTGAACCCGGTCATCAGCCCGTCGCGCGGCCCGGGGCCGAACCCCGCGCCCAGGTAGAGGCCGGTGGCGGCGCCGTTGGCGACGATCCCGACGACCAGCAGCGCGACGCGCACCGGCAGGCCCTCGCCCGGCGGCAGCACGGCCAGGGTGGCGTCGACGACCAGCCCGATCACCACGACGTTGCTCACCGTGCCGATGCCGGGGCGCTGCCGCAGCGGGATCCAGAGCAGCAGCACCACGGCGCCGACGGCGATGGTGACGGTGCCGAAGGTCAGGCCGGTCTGCCGGGCGAGCCCCTGGTGAAACACGTCCCAGGGGTCCAGGCCGAGCCCGGACCGGATCATCAGCGCCATGCTGAGCCCGTAGAGCGTCAGGCCGGCGTAGAGCTGGATGAGTCGCCGTGCGGGCCGATGCCGGAGATTGCCAAACTGTGCCATGCATGCCACCCTAGGGGCCAATTGCCGGCGCAGAAGGGGCCAATCGCGGAAGGGTGGCTATGACCAGTCAGGTGCGTGGTGTCCAACTGGCGCGACTGCTCGGCCAGTGGCACGCGCTGCCCGGCCGCCGCCGCAGCCCCGACTACGTCGCGCTGGCCGGCGCCGTCCGCGGCCTGCTCGCCGACGGCCGCCTCCCCCTCGGGGTACGCCTGCCGGCCGAGCGGGAACTGGCCGAGGCGCTGCGGATCAGCCGGACCACCGTCACCGCCGCCTACCGGGAACTGCGGGAGAGTGGTCACCTGGCCAGCCGACGCGGCGCCGGGAGCTGGACCATGCTGCCGGGCACGCACCGGGTGGCCAGCACCGGCCTGTGGACCCCGCTCGACGACCGGGACATGATCGACCTCGGGGTCGCCGCGCTCTCCGCCCCGCCGCAGCTCGTCCCGGCCGCCCGGGCCGCCGCCGAGGACCTGCCCCGCTATCTGGGCGGCGCCGGCTACCACCCCACCGGCATCATCGAGCTGCGTGAGGCGGTGGCCCGGGGCTACACCGAGCGCGGGCTGCCCACCAGCCCCGAGCAGATCATGGTCACCAGCGGCACCCAGCACGCGCTGGACCTGGTGCTGCGGCTGGCGCTGTCGCCCGGCGGACCGGTGCTGGTGGAGTCGCCCACCTACCCCAACGCGCTCGCCGCGCTGGCGGCCCGGCGCGCCCGGATCGCCACCCACGGGCTCTCCGACACCGGCTGGGACGCCGACCTGCTGCTCGGCAGCCTCCGGCAGACCCGGCCGAAACTCGCGTACGTCATCCCGGAGTTCCACAACCCGACCGGCCACCTGATGGCGGCCGACCTGCGCGAGCGGCTGGTCGGCGCGGCCCACGCGGCCGGGACCGATCTGGTGGTGGACGAGTCCTTCGTCGACCTGCCGCTGGACGGCACCCCGCTGCCGCCGCCGGTCGCGGTCTTCGACCGGCACTCCCGGGTGATCAGCATCGGCGGGATGAGCAAGCCCTACTGGGGCGGGCTGCGGATCGGCTGGGTGCGCGCCTCCGCACCCCAGGTGCAGCGGCTGGCCGCCGCCCGGGTCGGCGTGGACATGGCCAGTCCGGTGCTCGACCAACTCGTCGCGGTGCACCTGCTCGCCCAGGCGCCGGCCATCGTCGCCGCCCGCCGGACCCAGCTCGCCGCCCAGCGCGACGCGCTTGTCGCCGCGCTCGCCGAGCGGTTGCCGGACTGGCGGTTCCGGGTGCCCCGCGGCGGCGTCACACTCTGGGCGGAGCTGGACGGCCCGGTCTCCAGCGCGCTGGCCCGGGCGGCCGAGGAGGCCGGCGTACGGCTGGCGCCCGGTCCCCGCTTCGGCCTGGACGGAACGCTGGAGCGCTTCCTCCGGCTGCCCTTCACCCTGCCGGCCGCCGAGCTGGTCGAGGCGGTCGGACGGCTGGCCGCGGTCCGCTACGACCTGGACCGGGCCGGCCGGCCGCAGTGGCGGGAGCCGACCGTCATCGCCTGACCCGCCGCCCGTTGCGGTGGTGATCCGGGAATCCCGCGCGCCGGGCCGGCCGAGGGCCGGAGACTGTCCAGGTGGGGAGCGGCGGTGTCCGGTGGTCCTGGGCCGTGCGGCCCGGCGCGCCGGGCTCCCGGACCACCCGGCTGGAGCTCTTCTACGACCTGGTGTTCGTCTTCGCGTTCCTGAGCTTCACCACGCTGGCCGCCACCGAACTCACCCCGGCCAACCTCTACCGCTTCCTGCTGGTGCTGGCGCTGCTCTGGTGGTCGTGGACCGGGTTCGCCCGGATGGGCAACGCGCTGCGCGCCGACCAGGGCGTGCTGCCGCTTGTCGGCTTCGTCACCGTGGCCGCGACGTTCCTGCTGGTGCTCAGCGCACCGGGTGCGTTCCAGGACCGTCCGGGCGGCCTGCCCGGCCCGTTGGTCTTCGCCGGCAGCTACTTCGTGATCCGGATGGCCCAGCTCACGATCCTCGGCTGGGCAGAACGTGCCGACCCGGTCCGCCGCCGCCGACTCCTGCTGCGCGCGCTGGTCCCGACCGTGGCCACCGCACTGCTGGTGGTGGCCGGCACCGTGCCCACCCGGCTGCCACCGGGACCGTTCGCGGTCGGGCTGCAACTGGCGCTCTGGACGTTGGCGCTGCTGGTCGAGTACGTCGTCGGACTGACGCTGGCGCGGCACTGGTGGGTGGTGGTGTCGGCGGGGCACTGGGCGGAACGGCACGCGCTGATGGTGCTGGTCGCGCTCGGCGAGTCGATCATCGCGCTCGGGCTCGGCCCCAAGACCGGGCTGCCCCTGACCGGCCCGGTCACGATCGCCGCGCTGCTCGGCATCCTGATCGTGGCGGCGCTCTGGTGGGCGTACTTCGACACCCTGGCGTTCGCGCTCGAACAGGCGTTGCACCAGGCCCGGGACCCCACGGCCCGGCTGCGACTGACGCGCGACGTCTACACCTTCCTGCACCTGCCGGTGATCGTCGGGACGATCCTGTTCGCGCTCGGCCTCAAGGATCTGCTGGCCGAGGCGGCCGCCCCGGAGAACCCGAGCTGGGGCCTGCCGCTCGGCGGGTTCTGGGTCACGGTCTTCTACGGCGGGATCAGCCTCTATCTGCTCAGCCTCGCCGGCTGCTGGTGGTTGGCGCTGCGGGAGGTGCACCGGCCGTTGCTGGTCACCGTGGTGGCGCTCGCCGCGGTCGCCCCGCTCGTCGCGCCGATTCCGGAGCTGATCGCACTGGGCGTGCTGGCGGTGCTCACCGTCGCCGGCGTCGCCTGGGAGACCCGCAGCGAGAACGGCCGGCGACGCCGGGTGCGCGAGCTGGCCCTGGAGGAGCAACTCGCCGCGGAGGCCGAGCAGAGCCGGTGGCGGCAGCGACACCTGTGACCGACCGGGCGGCCGCCGGCCGGGGCGCCACGCCGGGCCGGTCCCGCGCGGCCGTGCCCCGGGACGGTGGGGCACGGCCGGCGCGGCGCCGGGTGCGGGCTACAACTCGGCGAGCGAGCCCTCGTACATCTTGTCGATCTGGCCGGCGAAGTTGGTCTCCACGCTGCGCCGCTTGATCTTCAGCGAGGGGGTGACCTCGCCGTCGGCGATGGTCAGGTCGCGGGGGAGGATGGTCACCTTCTTGATCGTCTCCCAGCGGTTGAGCCTGGTGTTCAGCTCGGCCACGTAGCCCTCGACCATTTCCTGCGCCTCGGGCGACGTGACGATCGTGGTGTAGTCGCGCCCCGCCAGCGGCGTGCCGGCGGCCCAGGTCTGGATCGCGTCCTGGTCGAGGGTGACCAGCATGGTGCAGTAGTTGCGGGCCTGCCCGATCACCACCGCCTGGGAGGTGTACGGGCAGACCGCCTTGAACAGGCCCTCGATGTGCGACGGCGCGACGTACTTGCCGCCGGACGTCTTGACCAGGTCCTTCTTCCGGTCGGTGATGCGCAGGTAGCCGTCGTCGTCGAGGACGCCGATGTCGCCGGTGCGGAAGAAGCCGTCGTCGGTGAACGCCTCCGCGGTCTCCTCGGGCAGGTTGTGGTAGCCGCGCATGACCGGGCGGCCCCGGACCAGGATCTCGCCGTCGGCGTCGACCCGGCACTCCAGGTCACCCATGGCGCGGCCCACGCTGCCGATCTTGAGCCCGTCGGGCGGGTTGACGAACGCGCCGGCGCTGGTCTCGGTGAGGCCGTACCCCTCGGAGATGGGCAGGTTGGCGGCGGCGAAGAAGGTGGCGATCTCCTGGCTCAGCGGCGCCGCGCCGGACACCAGGACCCGCATCCGGCCGCCGAGCCGCGCCTGGAGCTTGCTGAAGACCAGCTTCTCGGCCAGCCCGTACCTCAGTCGCAGCCCGGCCGGGACCGGCTTGCCGGCCTGCTCCAGCGCGACCTTCTGCTTGCCGACCGCGACCCCCCAGGCGAAGATCTTCGCCTTCGCGCCGCCGGCGGACCGGGCCGTGGTGACCGCCTTGTTGTAGACCTTCTCGAACACCCGGGGCGCGCCGCACATCAGCGTCGGCCGGACCACGCCGAGCAGCTCGACCAGCTTGTCCACCCGGCCGTCGACGTAGGTGGGCAGCCCGACGTGGGTGGCGCCGCAGAGCAGCGTCTTGCCGAACGAGTGCGACAGCGGCAACCAGAGGTATTGCAGGTCGTCGACGCGCAGCAGGCCCAGTTCGGCCTGCGCCACCCCCTCCCAGCACCAGCCGCCATGCAGCAGTTCCACGCCCTTGGGACGGCCGGTGGTGCCCGAGGTGTAGATCAGGGTGGCCAGGTGCTCCGGGCCGATGGCGGCGACCAGCGAGTCGATCAGGTCGGGCCGGCCGTCGAGCGCCGCGGCCCCCTGCTCCTCCAGCTCGGCCAGCGTGAGCTGGGGGACCGTGGCGGCCGGGTCGGGCGCGCCGTCGAGGAGCACCACGTGGGTCAGCGCCGGCAGCTCCGCCCCGGCGATCTTCTCGGCCTGGGCCGGGTTCTCCGCGAACAGCACCCGCGAGCCGGAGTCGGCCAGGATGTAGACCGCGTCCGCCGGCTCCGTGGTGGGGTAGACGGTCGTGGTGGCCCCGCCGGCGCACATGATGCCGAAGTCGGCGAGCACCCACTCCAGCCGCGTGTTGGCCAGGATCGCCACCGGATCCTCGAGTCCCACACCGAGCCCGTGCAACCCGGCCGCGATGGCCTTGGCGCGCTGCCCGACCTGCTCCCACGTCAGCCAGACCGGGCCCGAGTCGTCCGGGGCGGGGTGGGCGAACGCGTGCCGGTCGGGGGAATCGGCCACGCGCTTGAGGAACATGTCCGGTACGGAACGGTACGGTATATCGAGAGCCATCGTGGTAGCCGCCTTCAGGGGTGGAGGGACGTGACGGGGGTCACGCCGGCCTGCGGTTACCGAAGAGTATTGCGTGCACGGGGGCAGCGGCTAGTGCTGATCGGCCTGAGCGGCCGGTTCAGGCATATCGGGCCGCGGCGCGGGACCAGTCGTAGGTGGCCCGGATCCAGTCCCGCCGGGTGGCCAGGAACGCGCGCACCCCGTCGTCGGCGGCGGCGGCGCTCAGCGCCCCGTCCCGCTCCGCGTAGGCCGCGAGCGCCGCGTTGAACTTCTCGGCCGCCGCGCGCAGCGCCGCCTCCTCGCCCTGCCCGGTCTCCGCCGCGATGGTGGTGACCAGGTTGTGCGTCGCCGGGGCGAGGCCGCGTTCCTTGCCGTAGGAGAACAGGTCGTTGCACCAGCAGACCAGGTCGGTGGCGAGGGCGTCCAGCGCGGCCAGCGCCGGGTCGGCCCGCCGGGCGGGGCCGGGCCGCCCCGGGCGGTTCAGGTCGGTCATCGTGAAGCTCGGCCGCACGCCGCCGGTGTGCCGGCGCATCTGCACGTACTCGGCCACCCCCGGCACCCGCCGGTGCTCCCGGTTCGCCGCCTCCCAGAGCAGCGCCAGCAGGTATTCCCGCAACTGGCTGACCAGGCGCAGCAGCAACGCCGGCCGCTGCGCGTCCCGGGCCCGCCGGCACAGGTCGTCCAGGGCCACCGCGAGCGGGCCGGCGTCGGCCGGGACGGGCGGGGCCGGGTCGCCGTGCCGGTCGAGCACGGTCAGCAACGCCGCCACGGTGGGCGCCAGTCGGGTGGGGTCGACGCCCAGTTCGTCGTCGTCGCAGGCGTCGTCCACCACGAACAGCCAGTTGACCAGGTCGGTGAGCAGGCGCAGGCCGGTCAGGGACGCCTCCGGGCCGGACCGGCCGGCCAGCTCCGCGGCGTGCGCCCCGGCCAGCCGGTGCCGGCCGGCCGGATCATCGACCAGGCCGAGGCCGCGCGCCCAGTCGGCGCTCTCCGCGGCGACCCGATCGACCTCGGGGTGCCGCCGCGCCGGGAAGGGTGGCTCGTGCAGCGCCGAGAGCGCGAAACCGCGCATCCGTGCCCCCTGTCCGCCGCCCGGTGGGCCGGGTGGCGGACAGCAGCGTACGGCAGAAAAGATCGTTGTTCATCACTGGGAAGCGCATTGTGCGCGATGAGCGGGTCACCGCCCGCACACGCTCGGTCAGAAGCCCAGCTCGGCTGCGCGCAGCCGGTCGGCGGCTCCGGTCGGGCCGTCCACCTGCACCCGGGCCACCCGTTGCCGGCCGCTGAGGAACAGGACCAGCTCGCCCGGCGCGCCCACCAGCCGCAGCCGCTCGCCGCCCCGCCCGGCCCGGACCTCGCCGTGCCCGGGCGCCTGCACCAGCACCTCGGCCGGGAACCGCCGCAGCGCCATCCGGGCCAGCAGGGTCACCCGCTTCCAGAGCATCGCCTGCTCGCCGGCCGGGAGGTCGCGGGGGTGCCAGCCCGGCCGGCCGCGGCGCACGTCCTCGTGGTGGATGAAGAACTCCACGCCGTTGACCAGCTCGTCGGTGAGCGGGTTGCTCACCGGGCTCCACAGCGGCGGGCGGCGGACCTGGGCGACCAGGTCGGCGAAGGGGCGAGCGGCGATCCGCAGCCGGACCGCCTCGCCGTGGCCGCGCAGCGGGGGCAGCAGGAGGCCGCCGGCGGCGTCCGGCCGGCGTTCCCGCACCAGCAGATGCGCCGCCAGGTCACGGGTGGTCCATCCCTCGTTGACCGTCGGTGCGTCCGGTCCGAGTTCGAGCATCAGGTCGGCGAGCGCCTCGCGCTCCGCCCGGGCGTACCGCGGCATGGCCCGATCGTAGGCCCGATCGCGCCGGTCGGCGCGGTGGCGGGTCGGATCGCCGGGGTCGTCGCAGGTCCGGGGGAGCGTGACGGCGGACATATCCGGGGCGGTCGGCGGACGTGGCGGCGAGCGGTAAGGATGGGGGAGAAAATTGTGGCTTACGGCGGGGGAGAGCGTGGCGAGCGGGACAAGTCGGGACGTGCTGGGCAGAGGGCTACGGGTGCTCGGCCGGGCGATCCGCGAACAACCCCGGATCTTCGCGGTGGCGGTCAGCGGCAGCGTGCTCTTCGGCCTGCTCGTGATCGCCAGCGCGTACGTGGTCGGCGCGGTGGTCGGCGAGGTGGTGGTGCCGGCGGTCGAACGCGGCGAGGTGGCCACCAGCGCACTCGCGCTCGCCGCGGCGGCGCTGTTCGGGATCAGTGTGCTGCGGGTGGTCGGCATCTTCGGCCGGCGGCTCGGCGCCGGCTACATGCAGTACCGGCTCCAGGCCGCCTACCGCCGCCGGGTCACCCGGCGCTACCTGGACCTGCCGCTGGCCTGGCACCACCGCAACTCCACCGGCACGTTGCTGTCCAACGCCAACTCCGACGTCGAGGCCGCCTGGTATCCGATCGCGCCGCTGCCGTTCGCGGTCGGTACGCTGGTGATGCTGGTCGGCGCCGTGGCCTCGCTGTTCCTCACCGACTGGGCGCTCGCCCTGGTCGGTCTCGCCGTCTTCCCGGCGCTGTTCGCGCTCAACGTGGTCTACTCCCGCCGGATGGCGCCCCGGCAGGCCCGGGCCCAGCGGCTGCGCGCCGAGGTCAGCGGCATCGCGCACGAGAGCTTCGACGGCGCGCTCGTGGTCAAGACCATGGGCCGCGAGTCGCAGGAGACGGCCCGCTTCGCCGCCCGCGCCGGTGAGCTGCGCGACGCGCTGATCTCCGTCGGCCGGCTGCGCGGCGTCTTCGACCCGATGCTGGAGACGCTGCCCAGCCTGGGCACGCTCGCCGTGCTGGTGGTCGGCGCGGTCCGGTTCCGGCAGGGCGCGATCACCGTCACCGAGTTGGTCAGCGTGGCGTTCCTGTTCACCGTGCTGGCGTTCCCGGTGCGGGCCATCGGCTGGGTGCTGGCCGAGCTGCCGCGCAGCGTCGCCGGCTGGGACCGGGTCCGTCGGGTCCTGGACGCCGCCGGCGAGATGCCGTACGGCGACGCGACGCTCGACGCGGCCGGTCGGACGCCGGCCACGCTCGGCTTCGCCGACGTCCACTTCGCCTACGAGCCGGCCGAGGCGCACCTGCCCGGGGCGGAGGTGCTCGGCGAGGTGACCTTCACCGTGCCGGCCGGCCGGACGGTGGCCCTGGTCGGGCCGACCGGCGCCGGCAAGTCCACCATCGCGTCGCTGGCCGTGCGCCTGGTCGACCCGAGCGCCGGCCGGGTCACCCTGGACGGCGTCGACGTGCGCGACCTGACCGCCGCCTCGCTCGCCGCCAACGTGGCGCTGGTGGCCCAGGTGCCGTTCGTCTTCGACGACACCGTGCGGGCCAACATCACGCTCGACCGCGCCGGCGTCGGCGACGACGAGGTGTGGGCGGCGCTGCGGCTGGCCGAGGCGGACGGCTTCGTCGCCGCGCTGCCGGACGGGCTGGACACCATGGTCGGCGAGCGGGGCACCTCGCTCTCCGGCGGCCAACGGCAGCGGCTCACGCTGGCCCGGGCACTCGCCGGCCGGCCCCGGTTGCTGGTGCTCGACGACGCCACCAGCGCCGTCGACCCACGGGTCGAGGCGGCCATCCTGGCCGGTCTGCGCGCCCCCGCCGACGGCGGCGCGCCGGCGTCGATCCTGGTGGTGGCGTACCGGCGGGCCACCATCGCGCTCGCCGACGAGGTGATCTACGTGGAGCAGGGCCGGGTGGTCGCCCGCGGCACACACCCCGAGCTGCTGGCCACCGTGCCCGGCTACGCCGACCTGGTCACCGCGTACGAGCAGGCCGAGCAGGAACGCGAACAGAACCGCACGTACGACGAGGTCACCCCGGTGACCTCCGGCCTGGAGGTGGACCGGTGACTGCCGTTGCCGAGGCGCGGACCGAGACGACGTGGGGGACGCTGCGGCGCGGGCTGGCGCTCTCCCCGGAGCTGAAGACCGGGCTCGCCGGCACGCTGGCGCTGGCGCTGGTCTACATGGTCGGCCGGGTGGCCGTGCCGGTGGCGGTGCAGCGCGGCATCGACCACGGCATCGTCGGCGGGCTCAACCTGGACGTCATCTCGCTTACCGTGACGGTCACCGCCGCCGTGCTGGTGGTCACCACCACCTGCGGCTACCTGATGATGCGCCGGCTGTTCACGGTCAGCGAGACCGCGCTGGCCGGCGTGCGCACCCGCGCGTTCCGGCACGTGCACGACCTGTCGATGCTGCACCAGCAGTCCGAGCGGCGCGGGTCACTGGTCTCCCGGGTGACCAGCGACGTCGACCAGATCACCCAGTTCCTCCAGTGGGGCGGGGTGATCCTCATCGTCAACCTGGGCCAGCTGGTGGTCACCACCGCGGTGATGCTGGCGTACTCCTGGCAGTTGACGCTCGTGGTGCTCGTGGCGTTCGCGCCGGCGGTGCTGGTCATCCGGCAGCTCCAGCGCCGGCTGGCCGGCGCGTACGGTCTGGTCCGGCAGCGGACCGGCGCGCTGCTCGGCGTGATCGGCGAGAGCGTGGTGGGCGCCCCGGTGATCCGGTCGTACGGCATCGCCGGGCGCACCGCGCGGCGGTTGGACGCGGCGATCGACGGGCAGCGGGTGGCCCAGCAGCGGGCGATCCGGATCAGCATCCTGGGCAGCTCGGTCGGCGAACTGGCCGCCGGCCTGGCGCTGGCCGGCGTGGTGGTGGTCGGGGTGAGCCTCGGCGTCGACCGCACCCTGTCGGTCGGCCAGCTCACCGCGTTCCTGTTCCTGGTGACGCTCTTCATCCAGCCGGTGCAGATCGCCACCGAGGTGCTCAACGAGGCGCAGAACGCGATCGCCGGTTGGCGAAGGGTGCTCGACGTGCTGGACGTCGCCCCGGACGTGGCCGACCCGGGCCGGCAGGGCCTTGAGCTGCCGGTCGGTCCGCTCGACGTCCGCTTCGCCGGCGTGACGTTCGCCTACCCGGGCGGGCCGCCGGTGCTGCACGGCGTGACGCTCGACATCCCGGCGAAGAGCCGGGTGGCGGTGGTGGGCGAGACCGGCAGTGGCAAGACCACGTTCGCCAAGCTGCTCACCCGGCTGATGGACCCGAGCGAGGGGCAGGTGCTGCTCTCCGGCGTCGACCTGCGTCAGGTGCGGTTCGACTCGCTGCGTACCCGGGTGGTGATGGTGCCGCAGGACGGCTTCCTGTTCGACACCACGGTTGCGGAAAATGTCCGCTTCGCTCGCCCGGAGCTGACCGACGCGCGGCTCACCGCCGCCTTCACCGAGCTGGGCCTGGCCGACTGGCTGGCCGGGCTGCCGGCCGGGTTGGACACGCCGGTCGGGGAGCGCGGCGAGGCGCTCAGCGTCGGCGAGCGGCAGCTCGTGGCGCTGGCCCGCGCCTACGTGGCCGACCCCGACCTGCTGGTGCTCGACGAGGCGACGAGCGCGGTCGACCCGGCCACCGAGGTGCGCCTGCAACGCACGCTCGACGCGGTCACCCGGGGGCGGACCACGCTCGCCATCGCGCACCGGCTCTCCACCGCCCAGGCGGCCGACGAGGTGATCGTGGTGGACCGGGGCCGGATCGTCCAGCGTGGCCCGCACGAGGAACTGGTGCGCGACGCCGACTCGGTCTACGCCCTGCTCTACGCGTCCTGGCTGGAGCAGACCCGTTAGCGGGTCCGCTCCAGCGGGGCGGTGAGGTAGCGCTGGAGGGTCGGGCCGATCGTGGCGGCCAGCGTGTCCGCCGACGCGGACGCGACCGGCTCCAGGCGGATCACGTAGCGCATCATGGCCAGGCCGGCGACCTGGGTGGCGACCAGCGCGCCGCGCAACGGCGCCTCGGCCGGGTCGAGGTCGAGTTGCGCCACGACCCGGCGCAGGATCTGAGTGGTCAGGAACTCCCGCAGCAGGCGGGCGGTCCACTGGTTGCTCACCGCGGAGCGGAGCAGCGCCACCGCGGCGACGCCGGCCGGGGAGTCCCACACGGTCAGGAACGTGCGGACCAGCCGCTCGCCGACCTCGTCCGGGCCGCCCGCGAGAACCCGCGGCACCAGCTCCGCCGGGTCGACCGGGATGGCCATGGCGGCCCGGAACAGGTCCTCCTTGCTGCCGAAGTAGTGGTGCACCAGCGCCGGGTCCACCCCGGCGGCGGACGCGACCGCCCGGATCGGTGTGGCGTCGTAGCCGCGCTCGGCGAACGAGGCCCGGGCCGCGGCCAGGATGGCCTCCCGGGTGTCCGGCCTGCCGGGCCGCCGTCCGGTGCGCCGCCGGCTCGTCCGCCGCGCCGGCTCGGCGTCGCCATCCGGGCTCGCCGGCTGGGCGTCGGCGTCGCGGCGGCTCATCCGCTGCGCCGGCGCAGCGTCGCGGCGGCCAGCACCAGCGCGAGCACCGCCGCGCCGGCCACGACCGCCACGTCGCGCCACATGGTGGCGGTCGCGTCGGCGTGCGCGCCGACCTCCTGCAACGCCTCGACCGCGTACGACAGGGGCAGCACGTCGCTGACCGCCTGGAGCCAGCCGGCCATCTGCCCGCGCGGCACGAACAGCCCGCAGAGCAGCAGTTGCGGTGCGACCACCACCGGCATGAACTGCACCGCCTGGAACTCGGTGCGCGCGAACGCGGAGCAGAACAGCCCGAGCGCCACGGCGAGGACCGCGTTCACGCCGGCGATCAGCACGACCAGCCAGGGGCTCCCGGCGGTGTCCAGCCCGAACACCTGGTAGGCCAGCAGCGAGGCGACGGTGGACTGGAGCACCCCGGCCAGGCCGAACGCGATGCCGTAGCCGAAGAGCAGGTCGAGCTTGCCCAGCGGCGTCGTGAGCAACCGCTCCAGCGTGCCGGTGGTGCGTTCGCGGAGCATGGCGATGCTGGTCACCAGGAACATGATGATGAACGGGAAGAAGCCCAGCATGATCAGCGCGACCCGGTCGAAGGTGCTCGGCGCGCCGGGCGGGGTGGGCTGGTCGACGTACATGAAGTAGACCAGCGTGAGCAGCACGGCCGGCACCACGACGAGCAGCGCGACGGTGCGCCGGTCGTGCCGGAGCTGACGCAGGATCCGCCCGGTCGTGGCGGCCAGGATGCGCCCGTTCATGAGGTGGCCTCCGGTTCGCTGTCACGGATCAGGCGGAGGAACGCCTCCTCCAGGTCGTCGACGCCGGTGGCGGCGCGGACCGCGGCCGGGGTGTCGTCGGCGACCAGCCGGCCCTGGCGGATCAGCAGCAGTCGGTCGCAGCGCGCCGCCTCGTCCATCACGTGGCTGGAGACCAGCAGCGTGGTGCCGGCGGCGGCCATGGCGTGGAACCGGGCCCACAGGTCGGCCCGCAGGACCGGGTCCTGCCCGACCGTGGGTTCGTCGAGGACGACCAGCTCCGGGTCGCCGACCAGGGCGCAGGCGAGCGAGGCGCGGCTGCGCTGGCCGCCGGAGAGCGTGCCGACCAGTTGGTCGGCGGCCGGGGCCAGGCCGACGTCGGTCACCGCGCGGTCGGCCTCGGCGTGGCCGCGGCCCTGCAGCACGGCGAAGTAGCGGGCGTTCTCCCGCACGGTGAGGTCGGCGTAGACGCTGGGCGCCTGGGTGAGGTAGCCGACCCGGCGGCGCAGCTCGGTGGAGCCGGCGGGCCGGCCGAGCACGTCGACCGTGCCGCCGCCGATGGTCTGCACGCCGACCACGGCGCGCATCAGCGTGGTCTTGCCGCTGCCGCTGGGTCCGAGCAACCCGGTGACCGTGCCTCGGGGCACGGCGCAGCTGATGCCGTGCAGCACCCGCCGTCCGCCCCGGTCGACCACCAGGTCACGGACCGACACCGCGTCGTCCATGATCGCCTCCGAGAATTCGTCAACCAATGAAATCAACGCTAGATGAATTCCCTCGCCCGGGCAACAGCGGGTTGACTTCGAGTGGGCTCCAACTGGAAGCCTGGACGGCGTGGACATCGGTTTCCGGGAGAAGAGCCTCAGCGTCGGCGAGGCGGCCGAGCGGGTCGGCCTGACCACCTACACGCTGCGCTGGTACGAGCAGGAGGGTCTGGTCGCCCCGGTCGGCCGGGACTCGGCCGGCCGCCGGCGCTACACCGAGGCGGACGTCAACTGGCTGTTCCTGCTGACCCGGCTGCGGCGGACCGGGATGCCGGTGCGGGACATGCGCCGCTACGCCGAGCTGGCCCGGCAGGGCGACCGCACGCTCGGCGCGCGGCGGGCGCTGTTCGAGGCGCACCGCGTCCGGGTGCTGGCCCGGATGGCCGACCTCACCGAGGACCTGAAGGTGCTCGACCACAAGATCGAGGCGTACCGGCGGGCCGAGGAGGAACTGGGCTGAAGCCTCCCGCAGCGGACAGCCGGTCCGCCATCGGTCATTGCGCCGAAGATCGGACTTCCGGCACCATGTCGCGGTGGGTCCCGCTTCGTTGCCCGAGTCCGGATTCCTCGACGACTGGGCGGGCCGGCTCCGGCAGGCCGCGGACCGCCCGGTCGTCGGGATCATGCTGCGCGGCAGTCACGCCCGGCGGGCCGCCACCACACACAGCGACGTCGACGTGGACGTGCTCGTCGCGACCGACGACGACCGCCCCACCCCGTCCGCCCGGCCCCGCCCCGCCGACCCGTACGCCGCCCGGCGCGCCTATCTGGCCGAGTTCGACGGCCGCCTGGTGCACGTGTCGGTGGCCTCCCGGGACGTCCGCTCCTGGGTGCACCGGCTCGGCCAGCCCGCCGACTGGGCGTTCGGGCTCCCGGTCACCGCGCCGGCCCGGCTGCTCTGGGCGGTGCCGGAGTGGCGCCGCCGGATCGACCTGCCCGTGCTCTGCCAGCCCGCGGACGAGCCGCGCCTGGAGGAGTTGATCGCGACGCTGGGCAAGGTGGCCGGCGCCCGCTGGGCCGGCGACCCGATCGGGGTCCGGCTCGCCGCGGCCGACCTGGCCCGGCTCTGCCCGTCGGTGCTCCGGCCGGCCAACTCCTCGGTCCGGGTGGTGTCCCGGCGGTCGGCCCTGACCGCCGCGCTGGACCTGCCGGTCGTCCCACCGGGCTACCGTGCCGACATGCTGCTCTGCCTCGGGCTGCGCGGTGGCGACCCGGTCGAGGTCGGCGCCGCCGCCGGCCGGCTGGTCACCGGGATCGTCCCGCTGGTCCGCCCGTACGCCGGGGAGATCGCCGCGGTGGCCGGCGCGGACCTGGCCGAGGCGCTGGCCGACGGCCGGTTGGACCGCTACCTGGCCCAGCTCACCCGGGCCCTGCGCGTGGTGCCGCCCGTCACTCGGGGCGCCTCCCCGGTGCCGGGGCCGCGTGCGGGAGAATTGTCAACCGTGCCCGCCTCTGACGCGCCGGTTCCCGGTGCCCCCGCCCGCCCCGCCGGTGCCCCGGCCCCCGCCCCGGACCGTCCCTCCCGGCTCGACCCGGCCATCGCGGCCAAACTGCGCCGCGGCCCGGACGGCCTGGTCGCCGCCGTGGTCCGCGCGCACGACTCGGGCGACGTGCTGATGGTCGCCTGGATGGACGACGAGGCGCTGCACCGCACGCTCACCACCGGCCGGGCCACCTACTGGTCCCGCAGCCGGGGGGAGTACTGGGTCAAGGGGGCCACCTCCGGCCACCACCAGTACGTCCGTTCGGTGGCGCTGGACTGCGACGGAGACGCGCTGCTGGTCAGCGTGGAGCAGGTCGGCGCGGCCTGCCACACCGGGCACCGCACCTGCTTCTTCACCGACCTGCCGGTCAGCTCGCCCGAGGCGACCCCGTGACCGGCCCGATGAGCACACCGGTCACCGTCGCGCCCGGCCGGACCGCCGCCCGCAGCCGGCGCGAGCTGGCGTACGCGGTGCTGCTCTGCCTGGCCGGCGCGGGGCTGGCCGCGTGGGCGGCGACCCGGTCCTGGTCGGTGGAGCCGGCCACCCGTGACGTCCTGCCGGCCGGGCAGCGCAGCCGCACCGGCGCGGACCTGCTGCCGTGGGTGTCCGCGCTGGCCTACGTCGGGCTGGCCGGCGGCGGCGCGGTGCTGGCGACCGGGGGGCGGTTGCGCCGGCTGCTGGGCGTGTCGCTGACCGGCGTCGGGCTGGCTCTGGCGGTCGGCGGCGGCGTCGGCCTGACCGAGGCCGGGGTGAGCCGGCACTGGCCGGCGTTGGTGCTGGTGGGTGGCCTGGCCCTGGCGGCCGGTGGGGCGTGCGCCGCGTGGCGGGGCGGCGGCTGGCCGGCGATGGGGGCCCGCTACGACCGGCGGGCCGCGCCGGCGTCGGCCGTCGACGCCGGCCGGCCGGCGGTGCAGCGGGGCACCCGGGACGCGTGGGACGCGCTGGACCGGGGCGAGGATCCGACGGTCAGCTGACCCGCTGCGCCGCGCGCGCGTCGCGGCGTTCCCGGGCCGCGGCCCGGGCGGCGGCCAGCTCGGCCACCAGCCGCTCCAGTTCGCGCCGCTGGGCGGCCCGGGCGCGGTCGGCGCAGACCGCCTCCCAGGCGTTGCCCCGCGCGGTGCGCGTCCGCCCGTCGCCCGCCGTAGCCCGTTCGAGCGTGTGCACCACCCCGACGGCGAGCGAGGCGACGGTCCGGGAGATGGTCGTCAGCCCGAGGTTCTGGTGCGGCCCGTTGGCGCCCATGGTTCACCCCACACGAGATCGGTTGTCGACGGCAGCCTCGACGAGTGTGCCCGAGGACGATGCTGCCGGTCTCACGTTTCGCCACCGTGACGTACAGGTCAATGGTCCGCCGGCGGGGGCGACCTGGGGCGGGCCGGAGGTCCTTGAGCTTGGTCACAGCCGGCCGGGCGCCGGCCTGCGCCGCGCGCCCGGTCGTGGTGAGATAGGGCATGGGCGGCGGTCGATGCGTTGGGTGGCGGTGCGTGACACCGCGTTCACCGGAAGTCGGCCATCATGCCACAGCCCATGTGGTGAGGTGCGCCATACCCCCCGGCACGTGTCGCCAGGTGGCGCCCCCTAGCATCGGCCCATGACGCCCGGAGAGGGGAGTCCGTTGGTGACTGCTGAGCATGCGCACGCGGAGGGGGACGACGCCGGAGCGGCGGCGTCCGCAGGCGTGCTCGACGAGATCCTGGCCGGCGTGCGTGCGGACGTCGCCCGGCGGCAGGAGCAGATTCCGCTGGAGCGGATCCGTGAGCTGGCCGCCGCCGCACCGCCGCCGCTCGACGCGTACGCGGCGCTGCGCCGGCCCGGCGTGGCCGTGATCGCCGAGGTGAAGCGCTCGTCGCCGTCCAAGGGGCGGCTGGCCGAGATCGCCGACCCGGCCGACCTGGCGGGTGACTACGCGGCCGGTGGCGCGCGGGCGATCAGCGTGCTGACCGAGGGCCGCTGGTTCGGCGGCTCACTCGACGACCTGGCCGCCGTGCGGGCCGCGGTGAACATCCCGGTGCTGCGCAAGGACTTCGTCGTCTCCAGCTACCAGGTGCACGAGGCCCGCGCGCACGGCGCCGATCTGGTGCTGCTGATCGTCGCCGCGCTGGAGCAGAACGCGCTGGTCGGCCTGCTGGAGCGGATCGAGTCGCTGGGTATGACCGCGTTGGTCGAGGTGCACACCGAGGAGGAGGCGGACCGCGCCCTGGAGGCGGGCGCGCAGGTGATCGGCGTCAACGCGCGTGACCTGCGCACCCTCCAGGTCGACCGGTCGGTGTTCGAGCGGATCGCGCCCGGTCTGCCGAGCAGCGTGGTCAAGATCGCCGAGTCGGGCGTGCGCGGTCCGCACGACCTGATCCGATACGCCTCGGCCGGCGCCGACGCCGTCCTGGTGGGCGAGGGCCTGGTCACCCAGAAGAGTCCGCGCGAGGCGGTCGCCGAGCTGGTCAACGCCGGCAACCACCCGGCCACGCCCCGCCCGGTGCGCTGAGCTGCCCCGGGCCACCCGAACCGAGAGGACGCCCGCGATGAGCGCCGTACCCGCAGCCAGCCAGGTCCCCGACGCCGCCGGCCACTTCGGCCGGTTCGGCGGCCGGTTCGTCCCCGAGGCACTGGTCGCCGCGCTCGACGAGTTGGACGCGGCCTACCGCAAGGCGATGGGCGACGACGAGTTCCGCGCCGAGTTCGACGCGCTGCTGCGCGACTACGCCGGCACCCCGTCGCTGCTGTACGAGGCCCGGCGGCTCTCCGCCCAGGTGGGCGCGCGGATCCTGCTCAAGCGCGAGGACCTGAACCACACCGGCGCCCACAAGGTCCGCAACGTGCTCGGCCAGGCGCTGCTCACCCGGCGGATGGGCAAGCGACGGGTGATCGCGGAGACCGGCGCCGGCCAGCACGGGGTGGCCACCGCGACCGCCGCCGCCCTGTTCGACCTCGACTGCGTGGTCTACATGGGCGAGGTGGACACCGAGCGGCAGGCGCTCAACGTGGCCCGGATGCGGATGCTCGGCGCCACAGTGGTCCCGGTGACGGCCGGCTCGCGCACGCTCAAGGACGCGATGAACGAGGCGATGCGCGACTGGGTCGCCAACGTCGACGACACCCACTACCTGATCGGCACCGCGGCCGGGCCGCACCCGTTCCCGGAGATGGTCCGCGACTTCGTGCGCGGCATCGGGGTGGAGGCCCGCCAGCAGTGCCAGGACCTGACCGGTGCGCTGCCGGACGCGGTCGCGGCCTGCGTCGGCGGCGGCTCCAACGCGCTGGGCATCTTCCACGCCTTCGTGCCCGAAGCCGACGTGCGGCTCTACGGCTTCGAGGCCGGTGGCGAGGGCGTGACGACCGGCCGGCACGCCGCCAGCATCACCGGCGGCTCGTCGGGCGTCCTGCACGGCACCCGCACCTACGTCCTGCAGGACGCCGACGGCCAGACCATCGAGTCGCACTCGATCTCGGCGGGCCTGGACTATCCGGGCGTCGGGCCGGAGCACGCCTGGCTGCACGACGCCGGCCGGGCCACCTACCAGCCGGTCGACGATGCCGAGGCGATGGCCGCGTTCGAGCTGCTCTGCCGCACCGAGGGGATCATCCCGGCGATCGAGAGCGCGCACGCGCTGGCCGGCGCCCGGCGGATCGCCCCGGCCCTGGCCGCCGAGCTGGGCCGGGAACCGGTGATCGTGGTCAACCTCTCCGGCCGGGGTGACAAGGACGTCCACACGGCCGGGGCGTACTTCGGCATCCTCGACAAGGAGTGACAGCGTGAGCCGCATCGGGGTCGCCTTCGACAAGGCCCGGGCCGACGGGCGGGCCGTGCTGATCGGCTGCATGCCGGCCGGCTTCCCGACCGTCGAGGGCAGCATCGCCGCCGTGACCGCCATGGTCGAGGCGGGCGTCGACGTCATCGAGGTGGAGATCCCCTACTCGGACCCGGTGATGGACGGCCCGGTGATCCAGAAGGCCAGTGACATCGCGCTGGCCGGTGGCGTGCGCACCGCCGACACGCTGCGTGTCGTCGAGGCGGTCGCGTCGACCGGCGCGTCGGTGGTCACCATGACCTACTGGAACCCGATCGAGCAGTACGGCGTGGACGCGTTCGCCCGCGACATGGCCGCGGCCGGTGGCACCGGGCTGATCACGCCGGACCTGATCCCCGACGAGGCCGCCGAGTGGCTGGCCGCCTCCGACGCGCACGGCCTGGACCGCACGTTCCTGGTGTCGCCGTCCTCCACCGACGCCCGGCTGCGGATGACCGCCGAGCACTGCCGCGGCTTCGTCTACGCGACCGCGATCATGGGGGTGACCGGCGCACGCGCGCAGACCTCCGAGGCGGCGCCGGTCCTGGTCTCCCGGCTGCGTGGGGTAACCGACCTGCCGGTCGGGGTCGGGCTGGGCGTGGGCACCGGCGCGCAGGCCGCCACCGTCGCCGGCTATGCCGACGCGGTCATCGTGGGCAGTGCGCTGGTGCGGTGCGTGCTCGACGCGCCGGACCAGGCCGCCGGCCTGACCGCCCTGCGCACGCTCAGCGCCGAGCTGGCCGAGGGCGTCCGCAACCCGCTGCGCTGAGTTTCCCGGCGCCCGGCCACCCGCCGCCGGCCGGGCCGTGCCGTCCAGCCGGCGTGCTGCACTCGTCCGCGGACCGTGTCTCGTCGGGGCCGGGTCCTGTCGGCAAGCCGTGCCGCACCCTGTCGTTGCCGCACCCTGTCGTTGGGTGTGTCCGGTCGTTGGGCGTGTCCTGCCGGCGGGGCGTGTCCGGTCGTTGGGCGTGTCCTGCCGGCGGGGCGTGTCCGGTCGTTGGGCGTGTCCTGCCGGCGGGGCGTGTCCGGTCGTTGGGCGTGTCCGGTCGTTGGACGTGTCCGTCGTTGGACGTGTCCGTCGTTGGGCGTGTCCGTCGTTGGGCGTGTCCGGTCGTTGGACGTGTCCGTCGTTGGACGTGTCCGTCGTTGGGCGTGTCCGTCGTTGGGCGTGTCCGGTCGTTGGGCGTGTCCTGCCGGCGGGCCGTGTCCGGTCGTTGGCCGTGTCCGTCGTTAGGCCCGTGTCCCGTCGGCGTGCATCGCGCTCCCGGTGCCGACCGCCCGCCCGTCGCCGGGCGGCGGCCGGGACGGCCCGCGACTGCCTTTGGAGCTGAGTCGTTGGTGACATCGCCCGCCGTGCTTCGTCGGTCGAGGCTCGTGCCGTGCGGCGGTGACGTTCGGCGACTGCCCGGCCGAGCCCCGTGAGTCGTTTGTGACGTCAGCTCCAAAGGCATCGGTCAGGGCACTCCGGGCCGAACCGGGCCGACGCGCGTCCCGGACACGTCGCCTCCGATCCGGGTGCCGCCCCTGCCCGTGGCGCCGCCCTTGACCCGTGCGCCGTGGTCGGCCCGCGCGCCGTGGTCGGCCCGTGCGCCGTGGTCGGCCCGCGCGCGGTCTCGGCCCGCGCGCCGCGGCGGCCCGGGGTGCCGCGCACACGGTCCGCACCGGTACCGTGTGCACCCGTGACCCTCGCCCCGATGACCCCCCTGGCGGCCCTGCCCAGCCCCAGCACCGCCGTCTGGCAGCTCGGCCCGGTCCCGATCCGGGCGTACGCGCTCTGCATCATCGCCGGCATCGTGGTGGCCTGCGCGGTCACCGAGTACCGGCTGCGCCGCCGTGGCGTCGCGCCGGGCGCGGTGCTCGACATCGCCGTCTGGGCGGTGCCCACGGGCATCATCGGTGCCCGGATCTACCACGTGATCACCTCGCCGGAGAAATACTTCGGTGACGGTGGCCAGCCACTCAAGGCGTTCGCCATCTGGGAAGGTGGTCTCGGCATCTGGGGCGCGGTGGCCGGCGGCGCGGTCGGCGCCTGGCTCGCCGCGCGGCAGCTCGGCATCCCGCTCACCGTGGTCGCCGACGCGCTGGCCCCGGGCATGCCCCTGGCGCAGGCCGTGGGCCGGCTGGGCAACTGGTTCAACAACGAGCTGTACGGCGGACGCACCAGCCTGCCGTGGGGGCTGGAGGTGCATGTGATGGACCCGGACAATCCGGGTCACGCACTCCGCGACGACGCGGGCAACCCGGTCCTGCAACCGGGGCTCTACCATCCGACGTTCCTCTACGAGTTGATCTGGAACGTCGGCGTCGCCGCGCTGGTGCTGGTCCTCGACCGTAAGCTGCGGCTCGGCCGGGGCCGGGCCTTCGCGCTCTACGTGATGGGCTACACGGCGGGCCGGTTCTGGATCGAGCTGATGCGCACCGACGAGGCCAACCACATCCTCGGCGTCCGGCTCAACGTCTGGACCGCGGCGCTGGTCTTCCTCGGCGCGCTGGCCTACTTCGTCCAGGCGCGTGGCCCACGGGAATACCTCATCCCGATAGGTGAGCCGGCGGTGCCGGTGACGCCGGCCGGCGACGTGTCGCAGGTCGACCTCTCCGCCCGCGAGGCCGGGGCGGCGACGGTGGCACCCGACGGCTACCGGGTGGTGACCGAGGAGCAGTTCCGCGCGTACCGGACGACCGGCGCGCTGCCCCCGGCGGAGGCCGCGGCGACCGACGGGCCCGACGGTGCCGCGACCGAGGGCGAACCGACCGACCGCGCCGTCACCGACGACGAAGACCCGGCCGACCGGGCCGCCACCGGCGACGACGAAACCGACCGGGCGGCGGCCGGCGGCGGGCCCGACCTCGCCGCGGCCGACGACCAGAACGCGACGGGCGGGCCGGCGGCCGACGACCGGGCCGCGACGGGCGGGCCGGACGAGGGCGAGCGCCGCGGGCGGACGGACGCCGGCGGGCGCCCGGCGGACCGGGACAGCTGAGCGGGGGAACCATGCGCAGCGCGGTGGTGGTCGGCGCCGGCCTCGGCGGGATGGCGGTGGCCGGCGTGCTGGCCCGCTCCGGATGGCAGGTCACGCTGCTGGAACGGGCCGACCGGGTCCGGCCGGAGGCGACCGCCGTGGTGCTCTGGCCGAACGGGGTACGCGCGCTGCGCGCCCTCGGCCTCGGTGCCGGGCTGGACGCGATCGCCACCCCGCTGCCCGACGGGGGGATCCGCCGCCCGGACGGGCAGTGGCTGGTGCAGCCCCGCCCCACGCCGGCCGATCGGATGCCGGTGGTGGTGCACCGGGAGGACCTGCACGACGCGCTCATCGCCGGGTTGGGGGATCGGGTGGAACTGCGTACCGGGGTGACCGTGCGCAGCGTGCGCACGGCGGCCGGTGAGCGGCCCGCGGTGGGTGACGGTCGGCACCTGTTCGAGGCGGACCTGGTGGTGGCGGCCGACGGCGCCGACAGCGAGATCCGGCGGCAACTCGCCCCGGAGACCGCTGTGGTGAGCTCGGGATGCGCCGCCTGGCGGGCGGTCATCCCCTGGTACCGGGCCCCGCAGTTCCCCGACGACCAGCCGGCGCACGGCGAGACACTCGGCGCCGGCTACCGGTTCGTGGCCGCCTCGCTGGGCGAGCGGGGCGCCGCCGGCGCCTCCCGGCGGGGCGGCATCTACTGGGTGGCCACCGCGGCGGGCGCACCCCGGCCGGAGCCGCCGGAGGTTCAACTCGCCCTGCTCAAGCGCTGGTTCGCGGGCTGGCCCGTGCCGATCGCCACGCTGCTGGAGGCGACCGACCCGGCCGACGTGGTGCAGCAGGAGGTCCGCGAGCTGCGGCCGCTGCCCCGGGCGTACGGCTTCGGCGTCGGTCCGGGCGGCGTCGTGCTGCTCGGCGACGCCGCGCACGCCATGCCGCCGCATCTCGGGCAGGGCGCCTGTCTCGCGTTCGAGGACGCGGCCACGCTCGCCGGGCTGCTGCGCGAGTCGCGGCTGCCGGACGCGGTGACCGCCTACGACCGGCTGCGCCGTCCCCGGGCGGCGACCATGGTCCGGCAGACCCGCCGGATGTCGGCAGTGTTGCAGGCCCGGGGCCGGTTGGCGCTGCGCGCCCGGGACGCCGCGCTCGGCACGATCAGCCCGCGGCTGCGCAACACGGCCGCCGCGGCCGCCGCCGACTGGCAACCACCGTCCTGACCGGGCGCGGGCCGGCGCTCAGATGACCGCGGCCGGCTCGGCGATGCAGGCCGTGCCGACCCGGCGGAAGCCGACCCGCAGATAGACCCGGGCGATCTCCTCGCTGCCCGCGCTCAGGAAGATCAGGTCGGTGCCGGCGGCGCGTAGTTCCCGGGCCAGCGTGGCGGTCACCGCGGCGCCCAGCCCGCGCCGCCGGGCGGACGGCAGGGTGGCCACCCCGGCGATCTCCGCCACGTCGCCGACCCGCATCGCCATGCCGCTGGCCAGCGCGCCCTCCGCCGCGGTGCCGGCGAGCACCGAGACGCGCCGGCCGTCGCCCACCCGGGCCGCCTCCTCCTCCAGCGCGTCCACGTCCAACCGGGCGAGCGCGGCGTCCCGCTCCGCCGGCCCGGCCTCGCCCCGCGCGGTGCCACCGTGGGCGAAGCCGACCGCGGCGACGGCCCGGCGCAGCGCGATGTCCGCCGCGAAGCCCGGGTCGGCCGGGTCCAGCACCCGCACCGGTACGTCGCTGAGTGTCACCGGATCGGGCAACCGCTCCGGTTCGAGCACCATGAGCGGCGCCTCCAGCACGCTCAGCCCCGCCGAGCGGGCCACCGCCAGCAGGTCCGGCTGGTGCTCGTGCACCCACTCGAACGCCTCCGGCAGGCCCAGTTCCCGCTGCCGGGTGCGGACGGCGGTCACCTCGGCCAGCGTGGGCGCGTCGGTGGCGTCGAGACGGGGGCGGGCGTAGAACGGCCAACCGGCGCCGTCGCGGACGAACAGCACCAGGGAGTCGAACTCCTCCGTCCGCGCCCCGTCGCGGGGCACCGCGTCGTAGAACCGCTCCAACCGGTCGAGTACGTCAGCTCGCGCGAGATCCACCGCGCGAGACTACACGTCCCAGCATCTGGAAGTGTGATCAATCTGAACTGGCCTTGTGCCGTACGCCCTAACGTAGACTCAATAAACCCCAGCGGGCCGACGTCGTCCCCACCATGCACCAACCTGAGTGACGACAGGAGGACCGGTGGCCTTTCCGTACCCTCAAAGCCCGCAGCCGGCCCCGCGGACGACGGGTCTGCACGACCCCGCGTACGAGCACGACGCCTGCGGCGTGGCCTTCGTGGCCGACCTGTACGGGCGCCGTTCGCACCAGGTCGTCGCGAACGGCCTCGGCGCGCTGCGGCGGCTGGACCACCGGGGCGCCCGGGGCGCGGAGCACAACACCGGCGACGGCGCCGGGATCATGATCCAGGTGCCGGACGCCTTCCTGCGCGCGACCGTCGACTTCCCACTGCCCCCGGCCGGCCAGTACGCCACCGGCCTGGTCTTCCTGCCCGACGACGACGCGGCCGAGGCCCGCGCCCGCCAGGTGGTGGACAAGTACGCGCTGGTCGAGGGCGCCGACGTGCTGGGCTGGCGGACGGTGCCGACCGACCCGTCCGACCTGGGCGAGACCGCGCTCGCGGCGTTGCCCCGGGTCCGGCAACTCTTCGTGGCCGCACACCGGCTGACCGACTCGCCGGCCGGCCCGGCCGGTTCCCCGCTGACCGGGCTGGACCTGGACCGAGTGGCGTTCTGCCTGCGCAAGCAGGTCGAGCGGGAGACCGCCGAGCGGGGCCAGCCGGCCTACTTCCCGTCGCTGTCCGGCCGCACCATGGTCTTCAAGGGCATGCTCACCCCCGACCAGCTCCCGGCGTTCTACCCGGAGCTGACCGACGAGCGGGTGGACAGCGCGATCGCGCTGGTGCACTCGCGCTTCTCCACCAACACGTTTCCGTCCTGGCCGCTGGCGCACCCCTACCGGCTCATCGCCCACAACGGCGAGATCAACACGATCCGGGGCAACCGCAACTGGATGCAGGCCCGCGAGGCCCTGCTCAAGAGCCCGAACCTGCCCGGCAACATCCGCCGGGTCTTCCCGGTGTGCACCCCGGCCGCGTCCGACTCGGCCAACTTCGACGAGGTGTTGGAGCTGCTGCACCTGGCCGGGCGGAGCCTGCCGCACGCGGTGCTCATGATGATCCCCGAGGCGTGGGAGAACGACCCGGACATGCGCGCCGACAAGCGCGCGTTCTACCGCTTCCACGCCAGCCTGATGGAGCCGTGGGACGGTCCCGCCTCGGTCGCCTTCACCGACGGTGAGATCGTCGGCGCCGTGCTGGACCGCAACGGCCTGCGTCCGGGCCGCTGGTGGCACACCAGCGACGGCCTGGTGGTGCTGGGCAGCGAGGCGGGCGTGCTCGACCTCGACCCGGCGACCGTGGTGGCCAAGGGCCGGTTGCAGCCGGGCCGGATGTTCCTGGTCGACACCGTCAACGGCCGGATCGTCTCCGACGACGAGATCAAGACCGAGCTGGCCGCTGCCCAGCCCTACCAGGAGTGGCTGCACGCCGGCCTGATCGAGCTGGACGACCTGCCCGCGCGCGAGCACACCGTCTACACCCACGACTCGGTGCGCCGCCGGCAGCAGACGTTCGGCTACACCGAGGAGGAGCTGAAGATCCTGCTCGGCCCGATGGCCCGCAGCGGCGCGGAGCCGCTCGGCTCGATGGGCACCGACACCCCGATCGCCCCGCTGTCCACCCGGCCGCGGCTGCTCTACGACTACTTCCATCAGCTCTTCGCCCAGGTCACCAACCCGCCGCTGGACGCCATCCGGGAGGAGCTGGTGACCAGCCTGGCGTCCACCATCGGCCCGGAGGGCAACCTGCTCGACCCGGGGCCGGCGAGCTGCCGGCAGATCGTGCTGCCGCACCCGGTGATCGACAACGATGAGCTGGCCAAGATCCTCTCCATCGACGACGACGGCGACCTGCCCGGGTTCAAGGCGGTCCGGGTTTCCGGCCTCTACCGCATCCGCGACGGCGGCGCCGGCATCAAGGCCCGGCTGACCGAGATCTGCCGGCACGTCTCCGAGGCGATCGAGGACGGCGTGCGCATCCTGGTGCTCTCCGACCGGGACTCCAACGCCGACCTCGCCCCGATCCCGTCGCTGCTGCTCACCGCCGCGGTGCACCAGCACCTGGTGCGCGAGCAGACCCGCACCCAGGTGGCGTTGATCGTGGAGTCCGGCGACTGCCGCGAGGTGCACCACGCGGCCGTCCTGATCGGCTACGGCGCGGCGGCGGTCAACCCCTACCTGGCCTTCGAGTCGGTCGAGGACATGATCTCCACCGGCGCGCTGGTCGGAGTCGATGCGACGAAGGCGGTCCGGCACTACGTCAAGGCGCTCGGCAAGGGCGTCCTGAAGATCATGTCGAAAATGGGCATCTCGACCGTGTCGTCGTACTGCGGCGCCCAGGTGTTCGAGGCGGTCGGCCTGGACACCCGCCTGGTCGACCGCTACTTCCGCGGCACACCGAGCACGATCGGCGGCATCGGACTGGCCGAGATCCACGCCGAGGTGGCCGCCCGGCACGCGCTGGCCTGGCCGGCGCCGGGCGCCGAGACCAGCGACCGGCTGGAGGTGGGCGGCGAATACCAGTGGCGCCGCGAGGGCGAGCTGCACCTGTTCAACCCGGAGACCGTCTTCCTGCTCCAGCACGCCACCCGCAGCCGCCAGTACGACGTCTTCCGGCAGTACACCGCCAAGGTCGACGAGCTGGCCGCGAGGGCGGGCTCGCTGCGCGGGCTGTTCACGCTGCGCACCGGCGTGCGCCCGGCGGTGCCGCTGGACGAGGTCGAGCCGGCCACCGAGATCGTCAAGCGCTTCGCCACCGGCGCCATGTCGTACGGGTCGATCTCCGCGGAGGCGCACGAGACCCTGGCGATCGCGATGAACCGGCTCGGCGGCAAGTCCAACACCGGCGAGGGCGGTGAGGACGTCGAGCGGCTGCACGACCCGGCACGGCGCTCGGCGGTCAAGCAGATCGCCAGCGGCCGGTTCGGCGTGACGAGCGAATACCTGGTCAACGCGGACGACCTCCAGATCAAGATGGCGCAGGGCGCGAAGCCCGGCGAGGGTGGGCAACTGCCCGGGAACAAGGTCTGGCCGTGGATCGCCCGGACCCGGCACGCCACCCCCGGCGTCGGCCTGATCTCCCCGCCACCGCACCACGACATCTACTCCATCGAGGACCTGGCGCAGCTCGTCCACGACCTGAAGTGCGTCAACCCGGCCGCCCGGGTGCACGTCAAGCTGGTCAGCGAGGTGGGCGTGGGCACCGTGGCGGCCGGCGTGGCCAAGCTCAAGGCCGACGTCATCCTGATCTCGGGGCACGACGGCGGCACCGGCGCGTCCCCGCTCAACTCGCTCAAGCACGCCGGCACCCCCTGGGAGCTGGGGCTGGCCGAGGCGCAGCAGACGCTGCTGCTCAACAAGCTGCGCGACCGGGTCACCGTGCAGGTCGACGGCCAGCTCAAGACCGGCCGGGACGTGCTGGTCGCGGCGCTGCTGGGCGCGGAGGAGTTCGGCTTCGCCACCGCCCCGCTGATCGTCGAGGGCTGCGTGATGATGCGGGTCTGCCACCTGGACACCTGCCCGGTCGGCATCGCCACCCAGAACCCGGTGCTTCGGGAGCGGTTCACCGGCCGGCCGGAGTTCGTGGAGAACTTCTTCCTCTTCCTCGCCGAGGAGGTCCGGGGCTACCTGGCCGAGCTGGGCTTCCGCAGCATCGACGAGGCGATCGGGCACACCGAGCTGCTCGACGTGGTCGGCGCGATCGACCACTGGAAGGGCCACGGGCTCGACCTGAGCCGCGTGCTGCACCTGCCCGAGCTGCCCGAGGGAACGGCCCGGCGCGGGGTCCGCGCCCAGGACCACGGCCTCGACGTGGCGCTGGACAACCGGCTCATCGAGCTGGCCGGCCCGGCGTTGCGCGACGGCACCCCGGTGCGGGTCGAGATCGACGTCCGCAACGAGCACCGCAGCGTGGGCGCGATGCTCGGCGGCGAGGTGACCCGCCGCTTCGGCGGCGGCGGGCTGCCCGACGACACCGTCCAGTTCCTGCTGCACGGCACCGCCGGCCAGTCGTTCGGCGCGTTCCTGCCCCGCGGCGTGACGCTGCGGCTGCACGGCGACGCCAACGACTACGTCGGCAAGGGGCTCTCCGGCGGGCGGATCGTGGTCCGGCCGGACCACGCCGCACCGTTCGTCGGCGACGACGCCGAACCGGGCCGGCGCGCCGAGGACCAGATCATCGCCGGCAACACGATCCTCTACGGCGCCACCGGTGGCGAGGTGTTCCTGCGTGGCCGGGTCGGCGAGCGGTTCGCGGTGCGCAACTCCGGCGCGGTGGCCGTCGTCGAAGGGCTCGGCGATCACGGCTGCGAGTACATGACCGGCGGCACGGTGGTGGTGCTCGGGCCGACCGGGCGCAACTTCGCCGCCGGCATGTCCGGCGGCACCGCGTTCGTGCACCGGCTCGACCGGCGGCTGGTCAACGCCGAGCTGGTCGACCTGTCCCCGCTGCGCGACGAGGAGCGCGACCGGCTGCACGAGCTGGTCCAGCGGCATTTCGCGGAGACCGCCTCGGCGGTCGCCGAGGCGCTGCTGAAGCGCTGGCCGGAGGCGGTGGAGGAGTTCACCGCAGTGGTGCCCCGGGACTACCGCCGGGTCATGGAGATCATGCGGGCCGCCGAAGCCGCCGGCCACGACGTCGACGACGCGGTGATGAGCGCCCTGGCGGCGACCGCCGCCCCGGTGGCGCAGCCGGGGCCCGCCGCCGCGTCCCTGCCGCCCGCGCCGCGGGTGGCCGCCCAGGAGGTGGCTCGTGCCTGACCCGAACGGTTTCCTGCGCTACGACCGGCGGCTGCCCGCCCGCCGTCCGGTCCCGGTGCGGATCACGGACTGGCGGGAGGTCTACCCGCCGGCCGGCGAGGAACTGGTCCGCGAGCAGGCCACCCGGTGCATGGACTGTGGCATCCCGTTCTGTCACGACGGCTGCCCGCTGGGCAACCGCATCCCCGACTGGAACGATCTGGTCCGCACCGGCAACTGGGACGCGGCGGTGGAGTCGCTGCACGCCACCAACAACTTCCCCGAGTTCACCGGCCGGCTCTGCCCGGCGCCGTGCGAGGCGGCCTGCGTGCTCGGCCTGGGCGGCCAGCAGCCGGTGACCATCAAGCAGGTCGAGGTGGAGATCGCCGACGCCGCGGTGGCCCGCGGCGGCCTGCGTCCCCGGCCCGCGTCGGCGCCGACCGGCCGGTCCGTCGCGGTGGTCGGCTCCGGCCCGGCCGGGCTGGCCGCCGCGCAGCAGCTCGCCCGCGCCGGCCATGGCGTCACCGTGTACGAGCGCGACGACGCCCCGGGTGGCCTGCTCCGTTACGGCATCCCCGACTTCAAGCTGGAAAAGCACCACGTCGAACGCCGGGTGGCCCAACTCGTCGACGAGGGGGTGCGCCTCCGCACCGGCGTCGACGTCGGCGTCGACGTGACCGCCGAGCAGTTGCGCGCCGAGCACGACGCGGTGCTGCTCGCCTGCGGCGCGCTGCGGGGCCGGGACACCCCGGACACGCCGGGCCGGGCGTTGCGCGGCGTGCACCAGGCGATGGCGCACCTGGTCGCGGCGAACAAGGTGGTCGCAGCGGCCGGGGACGGTCGGCCCGCCCTCGCCGTGCTGCCGGACGGCACGCCGATCGACGCGGCCGGCAAGCACGTCGTGATCATCGGCGGCGGTGACACCGCCGCGGACTGCCTGGGCGTGGCCCACCGGCAGGGCGCGGCCGGCGTACACCAGCTCGACCTCTACCCGCAGCCCCCGGCCGACCGCGACGGCGCCCGCGACCCGTGGCCGACCTGGCCCTGGGTGCTGCGTTCCTATCCGGCGCACGAGGAGGGCGGTGCGCGGGTCTTCGCCGTGGCGGTGCAGGAGTTCGTCGACGACGGCACCGGCCAGGTCCGGGCCGTCCGGATCGCCGAGGTGACGGTGGAGAAGGTCGACGGCCGGCGGATCGTCACCCCGCTGCCGGGCTCGGAGCGGGAGATTCCGGCCGATCTGGTGCTGCTCGCGATCGGCTTCGAGGGCACCGAGGAGCAGCCGTTGCTGGCCCAGCTCGGGGTGGCCCGCAACGGCCGCGGCGCAATCGACGCCCGCTCCGACTGGCAGGCGGCCGACGGGGTCTTCGTCGCCGGGGACATGCACCGGGGCGCCTCGCTGATCGTCTGGGCGATCGCCGAGGGGCGGGCCGCCGCGGCGGCGGTCCACGCCTACCTGGGCGGCGTGGGCGACCTGCCCGCTCCGGTCACCCCGGCCCGGCAACCGCTCGCCGCGAGGTAAGGAGGGGCCCCCTGTTAACGCCTGCGGTATAGGAGGGGGCCCCTGTTAACACCCGCCGGGCGTGGGGCACGTCTCCTCCGGCGGGACCCCGAAGGTACGAAGATCATCGTTACGCTGCGGACATGGACGTCGAGGTACGCCTGCGGCGGGCACGCCGCTGGCTCTGGGTGGTGCTGGTCGGGCTCTTCCTCAGCGGGGTGACCGCGTTCCCGCTGGAGCTGGAGGTGCGGTGGCTGCTGGCCGCGCTAGATCCGCTCGCCGGCGGGTTGCCGGCGTTGGTGAGCTGGATCGAGCGGGTCCACACCGGTCTGGTGACCGCCGACCGGGACTATCCGTTCCTGCTCTACGGCACCGACTGGCTGGCCTTCGCCCACCTGGTGCTCGCGGTGGCGTTCTGGGGGCCGTTGCGCGACCCGGTGCGCAACGTCTGGGTGGTCCAGGTCGGGATGATCGCCTGCGTCGGCATCGTGCCGCTGGCGTTGATCTGCGGCCCGATCCGGGACATCCCCTGGTTCTGGACGCTCGTCGACCTGTCGTTCGCGGTGGGGGCGTTCCCGCCGCTCTGGCTCGCCTACCGGCACATCCGCGCCGTCGAGGCGGCGGTGGGGTCGGGTGGGGCCCCGCTCGCGCGGGAGCCCCGCCCGACCTGATCCCTCAGCGGTGCAGCAGGTCGTGCGCGGCCCGGATCTTCGACCAGGAGGCCGGCCGGGCCGGGGCCGCCGAGGTACGCGCCGAGGTGCCCACCTCGGGCCGCCCGGCGGTGAACAGCCAGGTGGTGAACACCGCGTCGAGGTCCCGGCCGGCGATCCGCTCGGCGAGCGCCTGGAACTGCTCGGTGGTGCCGTTGCCGTACTGGTGCCGCGCCGTCCAGGTGCGCAGGATCCGGAAGAACGCCGGGTCGCCGATGGCCAGCCGGATCTGGTGCAGCGCCATCGCGCCGCGGTCGTAGACGGCGCCGTCGAAGACCCGGCCGGCGCCCGGGTCGCCGGGGAGCACCTGCCAGAACTCCGAGTCGGCCGGGTAGCTGTCGTAGGTGAAGTCGAACAGCTCCTGCGCGGTGCCCTCGTCCTGCTCCTCCGACCAGAGCCATTCCGCGTACGAGGCGAAGCCCTCGTTCAGCCAGATGTTGCGCCAGTCCGCCACCGCGACGGAGTCACCGAACCACTGGTGGGCGTTCTCGTGCACCACCACGTAAGGGTTCGAGCCGCGCCGCCAGAAGCCGGGGCCGTAGACCGGGCGGGTCTGCGTCTCCAGGGCGAAGCCGATGCCGTCGACCGGGCCGGCCACGCCGCCCTGCGCCTCGAACGGGTAGGGGCCGAACACGCCGCTCTCCCAGTCGACGATCTCGGCGGTGCGTTCGATGCTGGCCCGGGCGGCGGGCCCGCGCTCGCCCAGCGTGGTGCTGTACGCGTTCACCACCGGCTGCCCGTTCGGCGCGGTGTCGGTGACGATGTCGTACTGCCCGATGGCCAGGAACGCCTGGTAGGTGGCGCCGGGCTTGACGCTGCGCCAGCTCCATCGGGTGCGGTTGCCGGCCTCGGGGAGCGGGTCGCGCGGCTGCACGCCGTTGCTGACCACTTCGAGGCCGGTCGGCACCGAGACGGAGATGTCCCACGTGGCCTTGTCCTTCGGGTGGTCGTTGCTCGGATACCACCACCAGGCCGACTCGGGCTCGTTCACGGCCAGCGCGCCGTCGGCGGTGCGGGTCCAGCCGGTGTAGCCGTAGACCTTGGTCTGCGAGGGAACGCCGGCGTACTTCACCACGACGGTGAGCTGTTGACCCTTGACCAACGCCCGGGGCGGGGTGACCACCAGCTCGTGGTCGCCGGCGCGGGCGGAGCCGGCGACCCAGCCGTTGACCCGAACCGACTCGACGTCGAGCGCGAAGTCGAGGTTGAACCGGGACAGGTCCTGGGTGGCGGTGGCCAGGATGGTCGTGGTGCCGCTGAGCCGGTCCGTGGCCGGCTCGTAGCGCAGGCGGATGTCGTAGTGGTCGACGTCGTAGCCGCCGTTGCCGTAGTCGGGGAAGTAGCTGTCGCCCAGCCCGGGGCTGCCCGGCGTGGGGGTGGCCGCCGAGACGTGCGGTCGGCCCCATCCGGTGCGGGCGGCCTGGCCGGGTGCGCCGGTCACGGTGGTGACGGCGGTGGTGAGGGTCAGGGCGGCGACCGCCGCCGAGAGTGCGCGTGGCACGGGTGGGACTCCCTCCGTCGGTTGTACGCCCCGTCAACCTAATCGACACATGTAAACGCATCCGCCCCGAACGGGGCCGGAGAGCTATTCAATTCTTGCGAATGTTTCGATAGCCTTACCGACTAGTAACAAGCACGACCCCTCGGCCACGCGCGCGGTCAACGGGCTCCACCACCCCCCTGTCCCGTGGAGGTCCTGTCATGTCCCGTCGCGTCCGCACCGCCCTCGCCGCGGTGTTGGCGGCCGTCCTCGGCGCCGTGCTCCTGCCCGGCGCCGCCCGGGCGGCCACCGTCAACTACGTCGCCCTCGGCGACTCCTACTCCTCCGGCGTCGGCGCCGGACCGTACGACCTGTCCACCTGCCTGCGCAGCCAGAAGTCGTACGCCCCGCTCTGGGCCGCCGCGCACGCGGTCACCAGCTTCCGCTTCCCGGCCTGCGGCGGCGCGGTCACCGCCGACGTGCTCAACAACCAGGTGGGGCAGCTCAGCGCCTCGACCACCCTGGTCACCATCACCATCGGCGGCAACGACGCCGGCTTCGCCGACGTGATGACCAGCTGCCGCTTCGGCAGCACGTCGAGCTGCGAGAACGCGGTGGCCGGGGCCAAGGCGTTCGCCACCGCGACGCTGCCCGCCCGGCTGGACGCCACCTACGCCGCGATCCGCGGGCGGGCCCCGAACGCGCGGCTCGTGGTGCTCGGCTACCCGCGCCTGTTCGAGACCGGCTCGTGCGGCCTGTTCGCCATGAGCAGCTACAAGCGGACCATCCTCAACCAGGCCGCCGACGTGTTGAACGGGGTCACCGCCGGCCGGGCCGGCGCCGCCGGCGCCACGTTCGTCGACGCGCGACCGTACTTCACCGGGCACGGCGTGTGCGCGGCCGACCCGTGGATCCGCGACGTCACCGGGGTGATCGAGGCGTACCACCCGAACGCGAACGGCTACCGCTACGGCTACCTGGCCGCCCTCACCGCCGCCATCGGCTGAGGTGTAAGGAGGGGCCCCTTGTTAACAGACGTCTGTTAACAAGGGGCCCCTCCTTACACCCGTGGCGGGGGTTGCGTGGGGTGTCGACAATGGTGCGACACCCGCAGTCACCCGGAGGTGACCATGCGCGAACCGGTGACCCGCCCGCGGCCCACCCGCGAGCAGCTTCCGGCCGGTGGGCTGGAACTGCTCACCCTGCTGGCCCGCCTGCTGCGACGGCCCCGCCGCGGCGACCGCCGGCTGCCGCTGCTGTGGCTGCTCCGGCCGGCCGGCGACGGTGCGGTGCCCGCCCTGCTGCGTCGCTTCGCCGCCCGGGGCACCGGGCGTCGGGTGCCGCACGCGGTGCTGGACCTGACCGACCGGCCGCCCACCGACGACGTGGCGACGGCCCTGCGGGAGCTGCACCGGCAGCTCTCCCTGGAGGCGTTCGGCGCGCCCCGGCTGCGGTTCCGGCACTATCCCCTCGCCGACTGGCTGATGCACCAGACACTCGCCGTCGACGTGGACGCCGCGGACAGCGGCCGGGCCTCGCTGGTGCGCCGGCTACGGGACTGGCGGGGCCGGCGCGCCGGCGACGACCCCCAGGTGGGCGGCGACTCCGGGCTCGGCGCGGTGCTGCAACTGCTGCTGTGGCTGTTGCGCCGGGCGGTGCCCAGCGTGGTGTTCCGGATCGCGGTGTCCGGCCGGGTGCCGGTGGTCGGCCGGCAGTACCGCTGGTTCATGCGCCAGCAGTATCTCGCGCCCCGGCAGTCGGTGACGTTCCTCGGCTTCGCCGAGCGGCTCACCGCCGGCTGGCGCGACGGCGAGCACCCGGCACAGGTGGAGAAGTTGCTGCTGCACGCGTTCCTGGAGGACCTGCGGCTGGCCTACCGGCGGCGGTTCTGGCGGCCGGGGGACTGGCGTCGCACCGCCTACCCGGTGGTGCTGCTCGACGGCGTACGCCCGGACAACGTCGGGCACACCCTGGTCCGGATCTTCGACGAGGTCCGCAACGAGACCGGCCGCAACGATCCGCTGCTGGTGGTCGCGGTCGCCGCCGACCCGCCGCCGGAACCGGCCGCGTCCCGGCCGCTGGTCGAGGCCGAGGAGGCGTACGAGGAGTGGGCCGAGGCGCTGCCGGAACGCCGGCGGCTGCGCCGCCCCGGCACCTGGCTGATGGTGCTGGCGGCGACGCCCGACGCGGGCGGCGTACCCGCGGGGGTCGCTCCGCCGGCGCTGACCGCGCCGGACCCGCCCTGGTGGGCGCGGCGGTTCCTGCCCGCGGCGGTGGCCCTGATGCTGCTCGCCGGGGTGGGGGTGTGGGCGCACGGACGGTGGGCGCCGGACTGCCGGCCCTGGCCGACCGACCGGGTGAGCGTGCGCCTGGTCGGCGGCGAGTGCGTCGGCTACAGCGACACCGCCGGGCAGGTCTTCAACAGCGAGCCCGGGCAGGACCGGCTGCGGGCCGTGCAGCGGCGCATCTTCGCCCAGAACCGGGCCACCGAGGAGGTGTGGCGGCGCAGCGACCACCGCCGCCCCTATCTGACGCTCGTCTACCTGGGCAGCCTCACCGGCAACCGGACCCGCGCGGACGAGGAGTCCTACGTCTCCGAGCGGGAGGAACTGGAGGGGATGGCCACCGCCCAGTACGCGCTGCTGAAGGAGTCGGCGGCGGCGGACGACGCGGCGTTGCTGCACATCGTGGTGGCCAACGCCGGCCGGCAGATGCGGCACGCCGGCGACGCCGTGCGGATGCTGGAGGGGTTGGCCCGCGACGACCCGAGCGTGCTCGGCGTGGTCGGGCTGGTGGACAGCCGCGCCAGCACGGCGGCGGCGCTGCGTGAACTCAACCGGGTCGGCCTGCCGGTGCTCGCGCCCACCCTGTCGGCCGACCGGATGGACGCCAACTCCAGCCTCTACCTGGCCATGTCCGCGCCCAACCGGGATCAGGTCACCATGGTCGAGGCGTACGCCCGGCAGGTGCTGCGGGTGGGGGAGGCGCACGTCTACTGGACCACCGGCGAGGGCAGCTCGCTGACCCGGGACCTCTACGTCGCCACCCTGGTCGACGGCCTGCGGGAACGGTTCGGCGACCGGATCACCCGGCTCGACGAGTGGCGCAGCGGCCGGCGGCTCACCCAGGAGTGCGGCTACTCCGGGATGCTCTTCTTCGCCGGCCGCTGGTCGGAGTTCGACGGGTTCCTGCGGGCGTTGAAGGAGTGCGGCTCGAACCCGCCCCGGCACCTGGTCACCGACGACTCGGTGAACCGCTACATGGCCAACCCTGGGCTGCGGGCCAGCGCGCCGGGCAACCTGCCGGTCACGTACGTGTCGAAGGCGTCGCTGGCCACCTGCGCCGCGCTGCGGGCCGCGCAGGCCGCCCGCGACGACGCCCGGGGCAGCTTCCTCACCTGGATCGGCGCGGACGACCTGCTCGACCCGCCGCGCTGCCGCGAGGGCGCCGGCCCGCCGGTCGGCGAGCGGGTCAGCCTCGCCTACGACGCCGCGATGATGATGGTGCGCGCGCTGGAGAGCCTGGCCGCCCGGCTGCGGCACGCCGACACCGGCCGCCGCTGGGAGCCGCGGGCGGTCAACCCGGTCGGCGTGCACGCCGAGGTGCTGCGGCAGAACGCCGCCGGCGGCTACCCGGGGGTCAGCGGCCTGATCCGGTACGCCCCGGACTCCGGCGAGCCGGTCGCGAAGCGCCTGGCGCTGCTCACCGTGGCGAAGGTGCCCGATGTCGACGCCGCCCCGGTCGAGGTGTTCCACTGCGGCCTGGCCGACGCCGGTCCGGATCCGGGCTGCCGCACGACGACGTCGCGATAGCTGAATCTTGGTACGCGCACGCCGTTCCGAGGGCGCCTGCGTACCAAGGTCTACGAGGACCGCACAGGTGAGCACCTTCGGCGTTGTCTACGCCGAAGGTGCGTGGAGACGGACTAGCATCTCAGGCATGTCCGCTGCTCATGCCTACGAATTCGAGGTTCCCGAGCATTCGCCTGCCCCCACCGAGGCGGTGGACCGGGCGGTCGACGGCAACGTCGTCTACCTCACCCGCAGCGGTCGTCGTGTCGCTGCGGTCGTGCCCGCCGAGCGCAGTCAGGCGGACATCGAGACGATCGTCGAAGGGCTGCTCGCCGTGGTGGAGCCCATTGTCGAGAGTGATCCGGTGAGTGGCGAGAGGTTGCTCCAGACCTGGATCGCCAGCGTGGAGGCGGGCCGGGACGACGAACTTGCCCGGGCCATGGTCGAGGCGTTGCAGGACATGCTCGACGATCTGCGGGAACTGCCGGACGCGGCCGACCGCCTGGCCGCCTACCGCGCCGGCCGGGCGAGCGGCGTCCCATGGGAGCAGGCAAGCGGGAGCTTGATCTGTGACGTGGCACGTGGAGATCGACCGTCCCGCCCTCAAGCAGCTCGCGGCTCTCGAGCGGTTCCGCGCGTTCTCCTATGACGAGCTGATCGCCCGCGACAAGGTGAACTTGGACATCACTTGGCTCAAGGATGCGTCGCTGGAGGATGCCGACTCGCTGCTGCCACCCGAGGTGATCGCTCAGGAGATCGTCGACGATCTGCAAGCAGCCCTGGCCGAGTTTGCCGCCATCGCCGAGGCGCTCGGGTCGAGGTCGAAGGATCTCGCGGCAGAGGCGTAGCGAAGCTTGTCCTCACGGAAGGGGCGGCGAGCGTAGCGGTGCCCAGCCGATGAATCGCGCGAACAGCGCTTGTGGACTCGGCGCCTCGTCGGGTTGAGGCGATGCAGCTCTTCAGCCGCGTCGTAGAGCTGTCCGCACAGATAGACCGACAGGGCGAGGCGGTCACCCGCGTACTCGACCAGCAGGGCGAGCCGAGCCTCCGCGCACGGCCACGGGTGAGCGCAGTGCCGGCAGATCCAGAGTGGGCGCATGGGTAGATGCGGGCGGGTGTCGGTGTTCATGCTGGCACCAGCAGTGGTGTGGTGGTGGGGGCAATCCGGCTCGCGGCTGGGTGCTCGCCGGCCCTCGCGTTCAGCCGGCGCAGTCCAGCCGGCTGCACGAACAACTCTCGTTTGGCGACCGCATCGCCCCTGTCGTTCAACTCGTACACCTCGATCCATGCCCAGCCGTCGAACGTTCGGCGGTCGGTGATCTCGCGAATGACGCGCACGGTGATCGGGCGACAGAACTGCACGCTCGCCGCACGGTCGAGCCGTAGAAAATCTCCCGCCCGGATCGGATGCGCGCTCACCGTGGCTCGTCGGGACCGGTCACGGCGGCCTTGACCAGGCGTGCGTAGACCACCTCCAGGCAGGGGTAGTCCTCGCCGCAGCCGCACACCCAGCGGACGACCCTGCGTGGCGGGTGGGCGAAGAGGATGTCGTCGGCGTCCTCGATGTCCTGCGCCGAGACAAAGGATTCTGCGGGGGACGTATCGTCGGTGCGCTCGCCCATCGGGCCTCCCGTCGGGGTGCGACGTGTGGGTGACAGGTACGCACGCCCGGCCGTCCGGGGGATTGGTCGGCCGAGCGCTCTGCGCGGTGGGAACAGACCAACTCCGGTTTGCAGACCTGGGAGCCGGTCAGATCGAGCTTTACACGCCTAGTCACGCAATGCAAGCACGACAACACGTTGCTTGTCATGGCTAGTCGTGCGTGATCGAATGGCGGGGCAGACCTGGGAGTCCATATGCCCGTCAAACCGAAGTGGGAACAGCTCGCGGACCAGCTCCGCACTCAGATTCAGTCAGGAGAACTCGCGCCGGGGGACAAGTTGCCGTCCACGGCGCAGCTCAAGGCAGAGCACAGCGTCTCGACGACAGTAGTCCGCCAGGCCATCCTCGTGCTTCAGACGCAGGGATGGGTGGAGGGCGTGCACGGCCTCGGCGTGTTCGTCGCCGAGCGCCCCGGGTCGCGCTGACCCGGAGAATGCGAGATCTTGGAAACGGCGGGCCCTCCTGAGGGCCGTTTCCTTCCATGGTCTGGAGTTAAGGCGGGATGGCGCGTGGCGGCGGGGAGCTGGACGGCTTCCACATTGCACATCTGCCGACCGGCGTCGGTGACTCGGTGTCGGACTTCGCCACCGAGTGGGAGGACGTCCGCTTCGCCACCCGCGTCTGGGAGCGCCAGGTCGAGGGCGGCTACCAGGTCGACTTGCGGGTGCACGTGCTCCACGGTGAGCGTCTCGCCGATCTGACTGCCCTCCGCGAGTTCCTCGCCGCGTATCACGAGCGCGACGCCGCCATCTGGGAGCTTGCCGACTTCGCCCACCCCGACGGACCCGGCCTGACCAGCGACGCCGAAGCGTTCTGGATCGTCGAACCCGGTCTGGCGGTCGACGTGCTGGTCGACCCGGACGCGGCGGACGCGGACGCGCTCCGCACGATCGCTCACGGCGTCGTCCGGCACCAGGACGCCGATGACTCGACGCTTCGGTGACCGCGCCACCTTCGCCGTGAAGGTCGGCGGGGCGAAGTCTCTGGCGCTGGGCGTCGTCGACCTCTGGGCCGCCGGCGCACTGCTGACTGCCCACGACAACTGGACCGTCCTGCCGCGCTTCTGCGCTGCCTTGCGGTCGACGGCGGCGCTGGTGCGCCAGGGTGAGGTCGCACCCTGCCCCTATCCGGGCTGCCGTAAGCGGCGGCACGTCGACTGTCCGGGCCGGACGCCGGAGGAGAACTTCCGACGCCTGCACGGGGACCAGAGCGCGTTCCGGGAGCGATTCTTGTTCCTCCAGTGGGGCGAGACCGTCGACAACGTGTCGAAGTATGCCTACCTAAACGACGGCGGCCTGGTCCTCGTCTTCGCGTTCTGGCGGGCCGACCACCCTCACCCGCAGCCCCATACGGCGGCGTTCGCCGTGGCCAGGGTGACGGCCGTCTCCGTTCGCCACCTGGCGCGTAAGGAGGTTCGCATCAGGTCGACGACCAAGTGGTGGGAAGGTGGTGGACTCGGGCAGCGCGCCCTGAGCGGCACGCTGGATCCCGCGTGGCGCACGGTGACTAGCGGTGCGATGCGATAGCATTCCTGGTGTGACCAGCCCGGTGAGCAAGAAGTCGTTCTCGCTGCCCGCGGACGTCGCGGAGCGTCTGGAGCGTGAGCCGAACGCGAGCGCCTACGTCGTCGACGCCGTGCGGGCGCGGATGCGCGCCGAGGATCTCGATGCCGAACTGGCCCGGCGTGGGATGACGGTTTCCGCCGAGGGTCGTGCTCGTGCGCGGGCGCAGCGCGCCCAGGTGGAACAGGAATGGTCGCCCGGTCGTCGTCAGGCGTTGCGCGAGCGGTCGCGTCGGGCGGCGCGGGAGATGCTCGACGGGACAGATCCTCAGGCGCCGGCGGCATGACCGCTGCTGGACCGCCGGTCCGCCTGGTGTTGGACCGTTCGGCGTTGGTCGGATACGTGGCCGGTTCGATGCATGTGGCCGAACCGTTGCACGAGGTCGCGCACGACGGGGTGCGCTTCGGCGTGCCGGCGGTCGTCGTGGCCGAGGCCTTGGCGATGATCGACGATCCGGGTGACCGTGCGGTGCTGCATCGGTTGCTGGAGCGTCCCGCCTGCGCGGTTCTGCCAACCTGGGGCGAGGACTGGCTGGAGTTGGCATACTGGCGCCGCCTCACCGGCCGGGCCGACCTCGCCGCGGCGGCGATGGCCGTCCTCGATCACGACGCCAGCGTGCTGACCAGCGAGGGTAAGGCGTACGGCGACGGGGGAGACCTGCCCGTCATCGCCTTCCCGGGCTGACCGGGCGTGCCGGCCGGCGACTCCCGTGACGGGAACCGCCGGCCGACACAATTCAGCGGTGTGCGTTGCTCGGCCGCCCCCACGGCCCGGTGATCGCGAACACGTACCCCGGCGTCTGGATGTTGGCGAACAGGATCTTCCCGTCGGCGCTGAACGTCGGCCCGGTGAACTCGCTGTCGTTCAGCTCGTTGCGGGCCAGCGGGTACGCCTTGCCCTGCGCGGTGACGCCGACCAGGTGCGACACCCCCTCGCCGTCCTCGGCCAGGATCACCCCACCGTACGGGGAGACGGTGATGTTGTCCGGCCCGTCGTAGTTGCCGCTGTCGGCCTCCGGGTCGGTGTTCACCCCGAAGATGGTCTTCAGCGTGACGGTCTGCCGGCGCGGGTCGTAGAACCAGACCTGGCCGTCGTGCTCGTTGACGCTGCCGTCGGTGTGCCGGGCGTAGCTGGCCACGAAGTAGGCTCCGCCGTCGCCCCACCAGGCGCCCTCCAGCTTGCGGCTGCGGGTCACCTCGCCGTCGGTGAACTGCTTGCGCACCGACACGGTCCGGGCGTCCCGGTCCGGCACCTCCACCCACTCCACTTTGTACCGGGTGCCGGGCGTGGTGGCCTCGGACAGGTCGGCCACGTGCGTGTCGCCGCGCAGGCAGCGCATCGCTTCCAGGGTGCCGGCGGTGCCGCCGTCGGGCCGCTGGGCGAGCGCGCGCAGCGCGCCCTTGCCGGCCCGGAAGCCGGGCGGCGGCGTCCACCGGAAGTACAGGCCGTTCGGGCCGCTCGCGTCCTCGGTCAGGTGGATCGAGTGGGTGTACGGGTCGACCGCCACCGCCTCGTGCGAGAAACGGCCGAGGAACGTCAGCGGCACCGGGTCGGTGTTGGCGGACCGGTCGTGCGGGTCGACCTCGAAGACGTACCCGTGGTCCTTGAGGAACTGCCCGCCGGCGCGCTGCTCGGTCTCCTCGCAGGTCAGCCACGTGCCCCACGGGGTGATGCCGCCGGCGCAGTTGTTGTGCGTGCCGGCGACGCTGACGTATTCGCGCAGCCGCCGGCCGTGCTTGTCCACCTCGATGGTGGTGGTGCCGCCGTGCGCGCCCGGGTCGTAGGTGAGGCCGGGCAGCGCCGGCACCGGGTGGGGCTCGCTGCCGCCGATCTCGTGGTTGTTGACCAGCACCGAGCCGCGCGGGCCGCGGAAGCAGCCGGTGCCGTCGGCGTCGCTGGGGGTCGGCTGCCCCGACTCCAGCAGCGTCGCGCCCGCCTCGGCGACGACGGTGTAGGAGAAGCCCGGCGGCAGGGCCAGCAGGCCGGCCGGGTCGGGCACCAGATCGCCGTAGCCGGCCGCGGGCCGGCACGCGGCCCGGGCCGCCGCCGGGCCGGCGATGGCGTCCAGGTTGCCGGCCACCACGATGCCGAGGCCGCCGGCCGCGCCACCCAGCAGCGCCCGCCGGGAGAGGGGAGAGGAGGTCACGTCGTCGCCTTCCTGTGCACACGAGGTTGCACTGGCAGGCAAGCCGGGTCCCGGGAACGGTGGGCGGCGGGACCGGCGCCCGCCGGGTGAACAGTGGACGAACCTCGGGTGCCGAGCGCGTCGTGCTCCGCTCGCGCCCGTCCGTTAGGGTTCCCTCGATCGCAGACGGCGTCGGAGGGCGGACGGTGGACAGGCTCGCGACGGCGTACCGGAAGGCGGTCGACCGGCACCGGGCGGCGCTGCGGCACTGGGCGGCGGCCCGGCGGGCGCTGGGCGCCGCCGGCCCGGCCCCGGTCGGCAGCCCCGAGCTGGTCGCCCGGCTGGCCCGCCTCGGCGGGGAGTTGGCCGCCGCGGTGCCGGGCACCGCCCGCGTCGCGACCCACCCCGTTCCGGTACGCCTCGGCGAGGCGACCACCGTCGACGGCGCGTTCCCGGTGCTGGTGCCGGTGGGGGCCGGCGCCCACCTGGCGATCGACGCGGACGCCCGCGACCCGCGCGTCGGCGAGCTGCTGCGCGCGGTGGTGGTGCGGCTGCTCACCGCCGCCCCGGCCGGCGCGGTCCGGGTGGTCGGCATCGACCAGGCGGCGTTCGGCGCGGCGTTCCTGCCGCTGCGCCCGCTGCACGACGCCGGGGTGCTCGCGGCGGCGGCGACCACCGAGGCGGAGACGACCGCGCTGCTGGACGCCGCGGAGCGGCACGCGCGTACCGCCCAGCGGGCCGACCCGGAGGACCGCGATCTGCTGGTGGTGGTCGCCGCTTCGACCCCGCCGGCGCGGGAGCTGGCCCGGCTGGCCGCGCTCACCCACGCCGGCCCGGCCGCGGCGGTCTGCGTGCTGCTGGCCGGCTACGCGCCGGCCGGGCCGGCGGGGACGGCCGGCCATCCGCCGGCCGCTGAGGGCCGGACCGGTCCGCAGGGAGCGGGGCCGGGTGGCGCGTCCACGTCGGCGGCCGGGCAGTGGCCGGTCGGGCCGGCGGCGGCAGGCGGCGCGCCGCCGCTGGGGGCGACCACGCAGCTGCGGGTCACCGGGCGCTACACGCTTGTCGGCGACCCGCCGGGGCGGCCGTTCAGCACCGACGGCAGCGGGCTGGCCGCGCCGGTGGTGCTCGACCGCGACCCGTCGCACGCGACGGTGACGGCGCTGGCCCGCCGGCTGGCCGAGGCCGCCGACGACAGCTCCGGCGTCACGTTCGCCGACCTGCTGCCGGCGTCCCGGTGGGCCGGATCGGCCGGCGCCGGCCTGCGGACCGTGCTCGGTCGGGCCGGCCGCAAGCCGGTGACCGTCGCGTTCGACGACACCACGCCGCACTGGCTGGTCGGCGGGCGCACCGGCGCCGGCAAGACGGTGCTGCTGCTGGACGTGCTCTACGGGCTGGCCGCCCGCTATTCCCCGGCCGAGCTGCGGCTGATGCTGCTCGACTTCAAGGAGGGCGTCAGCTTCACCGAGTTCGTGCCCACCGACCGTGACCCGTCCTGGCTGCCGCACGCCCGCGCGGTCGGCATCGAGTCCGACCGCGAGTACGGCGTGGCCGTGCTCCGGGAACTGCGCGCCGAGCTGACCGACCGGGCCGACCTGCTCAAGCGCCACGGCGTCAGCCGGCTGGCCGACCTGCCGCCGAACGCCCGGCCGCCCCGGGTCGTCACCGTCGTCGACGAGTTCCACGTGCTGTTCGCCGGTAACGACGCGCTGGCCCGGCAGGCGGTCGACCTGATCGAGGAACTGGCCCGCAAGGGCCGCTCGTACGGCCTGCACCTGGTGCTGGCCAGCCAGAGCACCACCGGCATCGAGGCCCTCTACGGCCGGGCCGAGGCGATCTTCGGTCAGTTCCCGCTGCGCATCGCGCTGCCCGGCGGGGACGCCGTGCTGGACCCGCGCAACGACGCCGCGCGCGGACTCACCGTGGGCACGGCCGTGGTGAACACCGCCGCCGGCGCGCCCGGCGCCGACGTCGAGGTGCGGTTCCCGGACGCGCACGCCGCCGCGGCCGACCTCGCGGCGCTGCGCCACGAGCTGCACGCGGCCCGGCCGCCGGGCTCCCGACCGCCGTCGGTCTTCCGCGGCCACGAGACGCCCCGGCTCACCGACGACCCCGCCTGGGCCGCGCTGGCGCCCGGCGCCGACCCGCCGTACGCCCTGCTCGGTCGCGTCGTGGACGTCGCCGGCAGCGCGGCCGGGTTCGCCCTCGACACCAGCCCCGGCCGGCACCTGGCGGTGGTCGGCACCGCCGCCGCCGGCGCCGAGCTGCTGCGTTGCGCCGTGCTGTCGCTGGCCCGCCAGCACGCTCCGGGCACCGCCCGGTTCCTGTTCGCGCCGCTGGCCCCGGGCACCACCGACCTCGCCGACGACCTGGCCATGACGCTTGCCGCCGCCGGCCAGGCGGTGCGCCGGCTCGACGCCGACGCGCTGCGCGCCTTCCTCGCCGAGGCGGCCGGCGACGAGCTCGGTTCGGGCCGCACCTACCTGGTGGCGTTCGGGATGGACGCCGCCGCCGGCGCGCTGGCCGCCACCGATCCGGGCACGTTCCGCTCCGGCCACGACGACCTGCGCGCGGTGTTGCGGCACGGCCCGGCGCGCGGCGTGCACGTGCTCGGCTGGTGGCGCGGGTTGCGCCGGCTCGCCGACGACCTCGGCGGCAGCGGGCACCGCGACGACGTGACCGCGCTGGTCGCGGTGAACGTGCCGGCCGCCGACCTGGGTCTGCACCTGGGCGTGCACGACCTCGCCTGGACGCCACGCGAGGGACGCGCGTTGCTGGTCGACCGGCACGAGCACCGCACCGCCCTGATGGTGCCGTTCGCCGCCGACCAGGACGCATCATGAGTGGGTTCGACGAGTACGCGGCGCTGGTCCGGGAACTGTCCGCCCGGCAGCGCGGCGGGGAACGGGCGGTCGCCGCCGAGGCGGAGCGCCGCCGTGGCCTCCAGTCCGACGTGGACACGCTCGGGACGCGACTGGCCGCCCAGGGCGCGTACCTCGACCGGCTCGGGGCGGCGCTCGGCACGCCGATGGCGTCCGTCCCGGACGCGCCGCCGGCCGGACCCGCGCCGGGCAGGACGGCCGCGCCCGGCTCGGGCGCCGGATCCGTGGCGAGCCCTGGACACGGACCCGAAACGGGGGACGGGACGGTCGGCGGCGCAGCCGCCGCGCCGAGGCGGCCGGGCGTCGGGGCGTATCCCGGGGGGAGCGTGCCGACCGGCGACCCGGCGGTGGAGCTGGCGGCGGCCGGGCGGCTGGCCGACGAGGCCGACCGGCACGGGCAGGAGACCGAGGCGCTGGCCCGGCGGCCGGTGCTGCTGCCGACGTGGTCCGCGCCGGGCCGGGCGGTCGCGGTCTACGCCGGATGCGCGCTCATCGGGTCGCTGCTGATGCTTGTCGCGCTGGCCGGCACGCCGCTGCCGGTCTCCGGGATGGACCTGGTGGCGGCGGTGTCCTGCGCGGGTGTGCCGCTGATGTCCTTCGTGGCCGGTCAGCTCGTGCTGGCGAGGTGGGGGCGGCCGATGCTTGCCGACGGGGAGGCCCCGGCCGGGCGCTACGTGCCGCTGGGTTTCGTGATCTGCGCGCTGGTTTCCCCGTCGCTGTTCTGCCTCTACCTGGCCCTGTTCCGCCTCCTGCGCTGAGCCGCCCGCCCCGCCCGGCCCGGCCCTCGGTTGACCGAGGAAGGCTCCGGGGGCGGGCGGTAGGCTGGCCCGAGGCGACGCGGGGAGGGCTTGTGAGCGCTGCGGAGGTCATCGCGCGGCTGGCGGCGGCGGCACGGAAGCTGGACGAGGCGAAGGCCCGCACGGCCGCCGCCGCGCAGGACGCGGCCGAGGCGCGGGCGTTGGTCGCGGGCGCGCTGGAGGGTGCCACGGCCGGCCCGCTGATCGGCGTCATCGACGCCTACCGGCAGGCGCTCGCCCAAGCCGCGCAGGGCGGCGAGCCGGCCCGCCAGCACGTGCAGGAGACCATCGCCAAGGTGCAGGCGCTGGGCAACTGAGCGGCCGTCACGGGTCGGTGAGGACGAGCCAGTCGCCGTCGCGTCGGGTGACGGTGACGTCCGGGGGCCAGAGGTGGGTGACCGCCGTCGACGCGCGGGCCCGGTCGACCAGGGGGCGGCGGGCCAGCGAGGCGCCCTCGAAGCGGGCCCGACCGTGGAACACCGCCCGGCCGAAGTTGGTGCCGCCCTCGAAGCGGGCCCCCTCGAACCAGGCCTCCTCGCCGAACTCGGTCCAGCGGAACAGCGCCAGGTCGGCGAAGCGCGCCCGGTGGAACCCGGCGTAGCCGCCGAACGTGGTGTGTTCCATGGACAGTCCGCTGAGGAACTGCGCCTCGCGGAAGGTGGCGGGGCCGGCGAACGTGGCCCGGTCGAAGCTGCTCGGCTGCCGCAGCGTGGCCTCTCGGAAGGAGACCTCGCCGAAGCTCGCCCCCCGGCAGGTCAGCTCGCCGCCGAGGTCGGCCCGGTCGAAGCCGGCCCGGCCGGTGATCCGGGCGTCGTCGAGCACGAGGTCGGCGTCGCCGGTGAGGTCGTCGAACACGACGTCGGTGAACTCGGCGGTCAGCCGCAGCCGGCCGTGCGTGACCGCCCCGGCGAAACTGGTGGTGCCGGTGCAGACCGCGCCGGTGAGGTCCAGGTCGACCAGGGTGCAGCCGGCGGCGTCGAAGCCGTCCAGCCGGGCGCCGGTCAGGTCCAGCGCGATCCCGGGCCACCAGGTGTCCGCCTCCGCCGCCCGCAGGTGCCGGGTGAGCGTCCGCTGGGCGGTGCGGCGCACCTCATTCTCGCGCGGGTCGTCCGACGCCGGCATCCGGAGGTAGGCGCAGAGCACCGCCACCGTGGTCGGGCGCTGCCCCGGGTTGTCCTGACCGAGCCGTTCCAGGGCGTGCAGGCCGCCCAGCCGTACCGCCGGGTTGTCGCTGCCGACCAGCTCGATCGCGCGGACGTACAGCTCGGTGAGTCGGCGCTCGGCGGCGTCGTGCTCGGCGGCGGTGGCCTGGCGTTCCTGGTGCCGCGCGGCGGCCTCGGCGACCGTCTCGGCGTGCGCCTGCACCCGGTCGCGGTGAGCCTGGTCGCGGTCGGCGACGGCCTCCTGGTGTCGTTGGCCGCGCTCGCTGATCCACTGTCGCCGGGCGGCGAGGAGCAGCGCCAGCCCGCCGCCGGTGCCGGCGACCACGGTGAGCCCGGTGCGGATGGCGTCGACGCGCAGCGTGGCCCGGGCGTCGGGTTGGGTGGCCCGGTCGGCCTCGGCGAGCAGCCGGTCGAGCGCGAGCCAACCGAGGGCGACGGCCAGCAGCAGCCCGAGCAGCGCCAGCCACCAGGGCATCACCTTCAGCGGCTTCTCCGGCGGCGGTGGGGCGGACACGGCGCCCAGCATGCCATCCGGGGACGACCGCCGGGGGGCGTGGACCGCCGTCGGAAATGCCGGTTCCTGCTTCTGGCGGCACAACTGGTTACCGGCGCGTAACTTTTCATTGACGTGTGTGAAATCGGACACGCATCATCGTTCCCACGATCGATCGGATCCCACCCGTCCCTCCCGGTCAACCCGGGTGCCTCCTCCCATCGGAGGTGCAGCCCATGCTGCTCCGAACGGTCCTGGCCGCCACCGCCGCCGCCACCGCCCTGCTCCTGCCGGCCACCGCCGCCCACGCCGCCGCGCCCACCGGGCCGAGCGCCGTCACCACCGCCCACGCGGACGCCCCCACCGCCGCCACCCCCGCCAGCACGGTCACCGCCGCCGAGCGGGCCGCCGCCGCGGCCGCCGACCCGGTCATCGTGGTCGGCGGCCTGATCGGCGTCTCCATCGCCTACGAGCCGATCGCCGCCCGACTGCGCGCCGACGGCTACCGGGTATGGATCTACCAACTGCCGAACCTCGGCTTCGGCGACATCCGCGAGTCCGCCCGGGCCCTGTCGTCCTACGTGGACCAGATCCGCGCCGCCACCGGGGCCGCCCGGGTGGACCTGGTCACCCACTCCGAGGGCGGCCTGGTCAGCCGCTGGTACGTCAAGTCCCTCGGCGGCGCCGGCAAGGTCGACCAGTACGTCAGCCTGGGCACCCCGCAGTACGGCACCTACGTCGCCAACATCGTCAACCTCGTCGGGCTGGGCAGTTGCGCCGGCATCGTCGCCTGCCAGCAGATGACCATCGGATCGAGCTTCCTGGCCGACCTGAACGCCGGCGACGACACCCCCGGCCCGGTCCGCTGGACCACGCTGCGCACCTGGCAGGACGAACTGGTCCGGCCGGTCGACAACGCCGTGCTCGCCGACGGCGCGACGAACGTCCTGGTGCAGGCGTGGTGCCCGCTGCGGGTCGTCGGCCACCTCGGCCTGGTCCTCGACGGCACCACCTACACCGCGGTGCGGCAGACCCTCGCGGGCGCCGCGATCCGACCGAACTGCTTCGCGGTCTGAGCCGCTCCGGGCCCGCCGTCGAGGCGGGCCCGGACCGGCCACGCTCACCCCTCGGCGCGGCCCCGGATCAGGTCGGCGGCCCGCCACGCCAGCGCCGTCACCGGGGCGCTGGTCCACCCCGCCACCATCACCGGCAGCACCGATGCGTCCACCACCCGCAGCCCGTCGACGCCGCGCACCCGCAGCTCGGGGTCGACCACGTAGGCGTCGTCCGCGCCCATCGCACAGGTGCCGACCGCGTGGTAGCCGCAGTAGCCGCGCGTCACCGCCGCCTCGACGATCTCCTCGTCGGTCCGCGTCGCCGCACCGGGCACGGTCTCCGCGTGGATCCGTTTGGCGATCGGCCCGCTGGCGAAGAACTCCCGCATCCGGCGGAACAGGTCCACCGCCACCCGCCGGTCGTGCGCGGTGGCCAGATAGTTCGCCACGATCGCCGGCGGGACGCGCGGGTCCGCGTCGACGACGGCGAGGGTGCCCTCGCTGTCCGGCCGGGTCACCGTGCCCAGGCACATCACGCCCGGCTCCCGTTCCAGCTCCAACGCCCGGCCCGGGCGGGGCGGCGCGGCCGAGAACGGCGCCATCAGCAGGTGACCGTCCGGGCGGTCCAGGTCGGGACGGGACTTCACGTGGGCGGCCACGTCGAGCACCGGCAGGGCCAGCGGGCCGCCGCGGGTCAGCAGCCAGCGCAGCGTCGCGCGGGCCTGCCCGAGCGGGCTCCCGAGCCGGGCGTTGTGGCCGCCCGGACCGGCCAGCCGGTATTGCAACGCGATCGACCGGTGCTCCCGCAACCCGGCGCCCACCCGAGGGCGGTCGATCAGCACCGGCACGCCGGCGGCCCGCAGGGTGTCGGCCGGCCCGATGCCCGAGACCTGCAACAACTGCGGGGTGGCCAGTGCGCCGGCGGCGAGGATCACCTCGCCGGCCGCCCGGTGCTCGACCTCCCGGCCCCGGTGCGCCACCCGTACGCCGACCGCCCGGCCGCCCTCGACCAGCACCCGCAGCGCGACCGCGCCGACCGCGACGGTCAGGTTGGGGCGGCGCCGGGCCGGGTGCAGGAACGCGTCGGCGGCGCTGACCCGCCGGCCACGGTGGATGGTCGCGGTCGGATAGCCGATCCGCTCGTCGTCGTCGGCGTCCAGGTCGTCCACCGGTCGCAGGCCCAACTCCGCCCCGGTGGCCACCATCTCCTCGGCCAGCGGGTCGGTGCCGGTGGCGACGGAGAGCCGCACCGGACCGCCGACGCCCCGGTGCGGCGCGGGCCCCAGCGGGTGGTCCTCCAGCCGCTGGAACACCTGCCGCACCGCCGACCAACCCCAGCCCAGCGGCGCCAGCGCGTCCCAGTCCCGGGGCGCCCCGCGGCTCCAGATCATGCCGTTGACCGACGTCGAGCCGCCGACCATCCGGCCACGTTGCCAGGTCTCCCGCCGGCCCGGCCCGATCGTCGCCGGATAGTGCCAGGCGGTGCGCGGATCGTCCATCAACCGGGAGAACGCCTTCGGCACCCGGACGAACGGGCTGCGGTCCCAGCCGCCGGCCTCCACCAGCAGCACCCGGGTGCCCGGGTCCTGGGTCAGCCGGTCGGCCAGCACGCAGCCCGCCGCGCCGGCGCCGACGACGACGTAGTCGAATTCCACCACTGAGGACCCCCACTCATGAGAATCCTTCCCACCGTAGTTTCTCGACCACGCCTCGGATAGGGGGCCGGTCAGGCCGCCTTCGCCAGCGCCTCGTACTCGTCGTCGGTCAGCTCCACCTCGGCCGCCGCCACGTTCTCCTCCAGGTGCCCCACCGACGAGGTGCCCGGGATTGGCAGCATGACCGGCGACCGGCGCAGCAGCCACGCCAGGGCGAGCTGCGCGGGGGTCGCGCCGTGCCCGGTCGAGATCGCGTCCAGCGGGCCCCCCGGCCGGGCCAGGTTGCCGGTGGCGATCGGGAACCAGGGGATGAACGCCAGGTCGTTGCGCTCGCAGTGCGCCAGCACGTCCTCGGCGCCGCGGTCGGCCAGGTTGTAGAGGTTCTGCACGGACACGATCGGGGTGATCGCCCGGGCCTCCTCGATCTGCTCGACCGACACCTCGGAGAGCCCGACGTGCCGGATCTTGCCCTCCTGCTTCAGCAGCGCCAGCTCGCCGAGCTGGTCGGCCAGCGGCACCTGGGCGTCGATCCGGTGCAACTGGTAGAGCCCGATCGACTCCAGGCCCAGGTGACGCAGGCTCAGCTCGCACTGCTGGCGCAGGTATTCCGGGCGCCCCACCGGCCGCCAGTCACCGGGACCGGAGCGGGTCAGCCCGGCCTTCGTGGCGATCACCAGGTCGTCGGCGTACGGGTGCAGTGCTTCCTTGATCAACATTTCGCTGACGAACGGCCCGTACGAGTCGGCGGTGTCGATGAACGTGACCCCCAGCTCGTACGCGCGGCGCAGCACCCGCACCGCCTCGGCCGGGTCCTTCGGATCGCCCCAGACACCGGGCCCGGTGAGCTGCATCGCCCCATAGCCCAGACGGTCGACCCGCAGGTCACCGCCGATCCGGTAGCTGCCCGACGCCTTGGCCGGCTGCCTGCTGGTGGCCATCGTGATCCTCCTGCGGTGGGTGGTCTCCGACCGGAGGACATTCCCCGAAACGCGGGACCGAAGCCTGCTCAACCGAGGTGCCGCAGCACCACCAGCGCCTGGTCGTCCTCGGAGCCGGCCAGGTCGTGCAGCAGCGCGTCCGCGATCGCCTCCACCGGCTCGTCGCGAACCCCGACCAGCGACCGGTGCAGCGCCGCGACGCCCTCGTCGTAGGGCCGGCCACGCCGCTCCACCAGCTCGTCGGTGTACGCCACCAGCACGTCACCGGGGGAGAACGCGATGGTGGTGACCGCCATCGGCCGGTCCACCATGCCCAGCGGCAGGGCGTTGGCGGTCTGCACGGTGCGCGGCGGCTGCCCGGCCGGCAACACCACCGGATGCGGATGCCCGGCGCGGGCCACCCGCGCCGTACGGGCCACCGGATCGACCACCACGACCAGGCAGGTGCCCAGGAACCCGACGCCGAGCAGCTCGGTGAGCCGGAGGAACACCTCCTCCAGTGGCACGCCCAACCGGATCAGGGTGTTCAACATGGTGCGCAGCTGGGCCATGTCGGCGGCGGCCTCGACCTGGTGCCCGACCACGTCGCCGACCACCACGGCCAACCGGTCGCCGTCCTGCCGGACCAGGTCGTACCAGTCGCCGCCCAGGTGCAGGCCGCTCATCGCCGGCCGGTAGCGGGTGGCCACCTCCACCCCCGGCGGCGCGGTCAGCGACGAGCTGCGCAGCCGCCCGGCCAGGCGGGTCACCAGGTTGTGCTCGGCGGCGGCCAACCGGACCCGCTCCAGCGTCTGCTCGCACAGGTCGGCGACGGTGTCCAGCAGGGCGAGGTCGGTGTCGCGCAGCGGGCGTTCCCGCCGCCAGCCGAAGCCCAGCGCGGCGATCGGGCGGTGGCCGGCGCCGAACAGCGGCAGCGCCACGGTGGTCACCAGGCCGTGGGCGCCGACCGGGTCGGGCCGGCCGGGGTACCGGGCGGCGAAGTCGGCGCGGTCGCGCAGCACGAGGCGTTCCCCGTCGCGCAGCGCGTGCACGATCGGGCGCGGGTCGTCGAGGGTCAGGTCGCGGAACGTGGCGACAAGCGTGCCCGGGACGTCGTCGTGGTACCAGAGCCGGACCCGGCGACCCTCGGCCCGCATCGCCAGGCCGGGCAGCTCGGCGCCGAGCGCGGTGGTGGCGGCGTCCAGGATCACCTCGATCGCCTCGGCGGTGGAGCGGGTCACGCTCAGCCGGGCCGCGAACCCGGCCATCGCCTGCGCCGACCCGGTCAGCTCGGCGCGCTGCAACGCCTGGCTGGCCAGCCCGGCCACCGCGTCGAGCAGGTTGCGCAGCGCCTCGTCGTCGGCGACCGGGCCGGCCCAGCGCATCTCCAGCGCGCCGAGCGTGCCGCCGTCGCCGTAGCGCAGCGGCAGGCAGAGACCGGTGGTCCGGCCGTCGGTGTCGGGCAGCGGCAGCACCACGTTGTCGCGTACCGCCCGGGCCAGCGGGACGTCGGTGTGCAACGGCAACGGCCCGGGCGGCGCGTCGTCGCCGGCGACGTCGAGCGTGGCCCGCCCGGGGGAGGTGATCGCCACCCGCAGCGCGGTGGCGTCCACCACCGTCGGAACGACAGTGGTCAGCACCGCCACGATGGCCTCCCGGCCGCGCGCCGAGCTGAGCGCCCCGGCGAGCCGGGCCAGCGCCTCCGCCCGCCGCAGCGCCCGCTCCGACAGCGCCCGGAACATCCGCAGCTCGGCCCGGTCGACGGACCGGCGGTGTTCCGCCCGGGCGACCGCCAGGGCGGCGCCGATCCGCCCGGCCACCAGCTCGACGAACGCCCGGTGGTCGGCGTCGACCGGTCGGTGCGGATCCAACGCGGCGACCAGGACCCCGACCGGGGCGGCGGCTCCGGGGTCGGGCACCGGCAGCACCGCCACCACCGGGGCGGCCGGCCGGTCGCCAGCCGGAGGCACCAGGCGGGCGGCGCCGTCCGCCAGCACCTCGGCCAGCGGCCACCCGTCGGCCGTGCCGGGCGGGACCTCGACCCCGTCCGCGGCGACCAGCCGCGGGCCGTCCGGCGTGGACAGGTGAAGCTGGACGAACGGCACGGCGGCGGCCAGCGTCTTGACCGCCCGCCGGGCCACCTCCTCCGGGTCGCCGGCGTCGGCCAGCGCGGCGCCCAGCGCGGTGAGCAGTCGCAACCGGCGCGCGCCGACCACCCACGCGGTGGTCTCGGCGCCGACGCTGAGCACGCCCGCCGGCCGACCCGACTCGTCGGTCACCGGGACGTGCGTGAAGGTGAACCAGCGGTCCTCGCCGGCGTCCCGCGCCGCGCGCCGCACCGGGACGTCCGGGCTGACCGCGGCGCCCCGGCCCGCGCGTACGCCGGCCAGCAGCGGGGCCAGCACCGCCCAGTCGCCCGGCCACACCTCGCCGCCCGGGCGGCCGGGCGCGGCGGCCCGGCCCGGACCGAGCAGCCGCCGGTACGCGTCGTTGGGCAGCGGGACCGGCCCGTCGCCCCACCACAGCACGGTCGGGGTGGGGGAGTGCAGGCAGAGCGCCAGCGCGGTGCGCAGGCTCTGCGGCCAGCCGTCGATCGGGCCGAGCGGCGTGCCCGACCAGTCACGCGCCGTGATCACCGCGCCCGCTTCGCCGCCGGTGGCGGTGACGGTGTCCGGCCACCTGACGTCGTCGGGCGCGGTGATGCTCACCCGGGACCTCCGCTGGGGCGTGGGCGCGGTAGTACCGGAAACGTACCAGCGGCCGGTGACACCGGGCGATCGTCGATCCGGTTCGGACCGGGCGGCGGACGAACGTCCCGGCGCGCCGGCGCCCCGGGCGGCCGGACCGGACCAGTTGCCGCGAGCGGCCACGGCGGCCGGGACCGTCGTGCGACGCTGGGTGGGACGCCGCTGGAGGAGGTGCGGATGGGCGCGACGCCCCGGCTCGACTTCGCGCTGGACACCTACGAGTGCATCGTGCTCTATCCCGGGCACTCCGGCCGGGCCCTGCCGGACGAGACCGTGCAGCGCCTCCAGTCCGAGCACCTGCGGCACATGCAGGCGTTGCAGCGGCGCGGCATCGTGCTCGTCGACGGCTCGGTGGACGGCCCCGCCCGCGAGCCGGACCCGCCGATCGGGTTCGGGCTGGCCCGGACCGGCTCGGTGGACGACGTGCGGGCCGTGATGGAGGCCGACCCGGCGGTGCAGGCCGGGCTCTACCGGGTGGAGGTGCTCACCTTCCTCTGCCCGGCCGGGTCGCTGGAGTTCCCGCTGGTCAAGACGGAGAGCTGAGGCACCGGCACGCCGGCACGCCGGGCGACCGCGAGGGTGCGCGCCGGCGCCGGCCGTCGGCGTACCCACGCCGGGCCGGCCGCCGCACCCGGCCCGCACCGGGCGTTCCCCCGCCGGGCCGGGCCGCCGGCGCCCGGCGGCGGGCGGGCACGCCGCGCGGGAGCACCCCGTCGACCGGTGACGGCGAGCGGTACGATTTCCGCCGCGCGGTCGCCGATGCCCGCCACCCATGACGTTCCGGTGCGGTACGCCGCCCGCCGCGCGGGTTCTTCGCGCGTCGTTGGACAACTGTTCCGCAGTCCGAAAGGGGTCGGCCGGCAGGTCGATCCGGAGGAGAGACTAGCCTGATGGGCGTGACACGCCGCGCGAAGATCGTCTGCACTCTCGGCCCCGCCACCTCGTCCCCGGAGCGCATCCGCGGGCTCGTCGAGGCCGGCATGAACGTGGCGAGGCTCAACTTCAGCCACGGCAGTCACGCCGACCACGAGTCGGTCTGCCGGCTCGTGCGGGAGGCGGCGGAGGCGGCCGGGCAACCGGTCGCGGTGCTCGCCGACCTCCAGGGCCCCAAGATCCGTCTCGGCCGCTTCGCCGACGGGCCGCACGAGTGGCGCACCGGCGACTCGGTGGTGATCACCGGTGACGACATCGTCGGCACCAAGGAACGGGTCTCCTGCACCTACCGCAAGCTGCCGCAGGAGGTGAAGCCGGGCGACCGGCTGCTGATCGACGACGGCCGGGTCGCGGTCGAGGTCAGCGACGTCACCGGCAACGACATCCGCTGCCTGGTCACCGAGGGCGGCCCGGTCTCCAACAACAAGGGCGTCTCGCTGCCGAACGTGGCGGTCAGTGTCCCGGCCCTGTCCGACAAGGACGCCGAGGACCTGCGCTTCGCTCTCGGCCTCGGGGTCGACCTGGTCGCGCTCTCCTTCGTCCGCTCGCCGGACGACATCAAGCTGGTCCACGCGATCATGGACGAGGAGGGCGTGCGCCGCCCGGTGCTGGCCAAGGTCGAGAAGCCGGAGGCGGTCGACCACCTGGAGGCGATCGTGCTCGCCTTCGACGGCGTCATGGTCGCCCGCGGCGACCTCGGCGTGGAGTTGCCGCTGGACCAGGTCCCGCTGGTGCAGAAGCGCGCCGTGCAGCTCTGCCGGGAGAACGCCAAGCCGGTCATCGTGGCCACCCAGATGCTCGACTCCATGATCGAGAATTCCCGCCCGACCCGCGCGGAGGCCTCCGACGTGGCCAACGCGGTGCTCGACGGCGCGGACGCGGTGATGCTCTCCGGCGAGACCAGCGTCGGCAAGTACCCGGTGCTCACCGTCAGCACCATGGCCAAGATCGTCACCACCACCGAGGCCGGCTCGATCGCCGTCCCCCGGCTCCAGCACGACCCGCGTACGCACGGCGGCGCGCTCACCGTCGCCGCGTCGTCGATCGCCCGCGCCATCGGCGCGAAGGCCATGGTGGCGTTCTCGCAGACCGGCGACACCGTCAAGCGGCTCAGCCGGCTGCACTGCGACCTGCCGCTGCTGGCCTTCACCCCGGTGCCGGAGGTGCGCAACCAGCTCGCGCTCTGCTGGGGCGTGGAGACGTTCCTGATGCCGTTCGTCCAGCACACCGACGACATGTTCCGCCAGGTCGACCAGGCGCTGCTGGGCCTCAACCGGGCCGACCCGGGCGACTACGTGGTGATCGTGGCCGGCAGCCCGCCCGGCACCCCGGGTTCCACCAACACGCTGCGCGTGCACCAGCTCGGCTCGCTGGTCGACGCGGCGGCGGCCCGGGCGCTCCAGTGAGCGTGTGGAACGCGACGAGGACGACCCGGTGAGCGACGCTCCGGCGGCGACCGGGCAGGCCGCGGTCGACCAGCTCCTGGAGGTGCTGGACCTCGCGCGGACCGGCGAGATGGCCTTCCGCGGGATGAGCCCGCCGGTGGGGCCGCAGCGGGTCTACGGTGGCCAGGTCGCCGGCCAGGCGCTGGTGGCGGCCGGCCGCACGGTCGACCCGGAGCGTGCCGTGCACTCGCTGCACGGTTACTTCGTGCGGCCCGGCGACCCGGTCGAGCCGATCGCATACCAGGTGGAGAACGTCCGCGACGGCCGCTCCTTCTCGGTACGCCGCTCGGTGGCGTTGCAGCACGACAAGCCGATCTTCTTCATGTCGGCCTCGTTCCAGCGGCAGGAGGAGGGGCTGGACCATCACGCCCCGGTCCCGCCCGACGTGCCCGGCCCGGACGACGTGCCGACCATGGCCGACCGGCTCGCCCGTTACCCGGAGCGGCTCGGCATCTGGGGTCAGATCCCGCGCCCGATCGACGTCCGCTACGTCGGCGAGCCCGGCTGGGTACGCCCCGGCGACCGCCCGGCCGAGCCGCACCAGCGGGTCTGGATGCGCATCGACGGCAAGCTGCCCGACGATCCGCTGCTGCACGCGTGCGCGCTGGCGTACGCCTCCGACCTGACGCTGCTCGACTCGGTGTTGTCGGTGCACGGCCAGGTGTGGGGGCCGGGCGGCGTGGTCGGCGCGAGCCTCGACCACGCGCTGTGGTTCCACAGGTCCTTCCGCGCCGACGAGTGGTTCCTCTACGACTGCTGGAGCCCGTCCGCGTCCGGCGCGCGCGGCCTGGCCACCGGCCGGATGTTCACCACCGACGGCCGGCACATCGCCAGTGCCGTCCAGGAGGGTCTGCTGCGCCGGGTCGGCGGCTGAGCCGACGATTGTGACCGTTCGGCCGCGGGGCGGGGGACCGGGCGGCTGACCAGGCGACTAATCTTGCCGGCATGCGCCTATCCGCCCGGGTCGACTACGCCCTCCGTGCGGCCGCCGAGCTCGCCTCGGTCGCCGAGGGCACGGCCTCCGGGCGGAGCCGGCCGGTGACCGCCGAGCAGATCGCCCGCGCGCAGGACATTCCGCCGAAGTTCCTGGAGAGCATCCTGCTCCAACTGCGCCGGGGCGGCGTCGTGCACGCCCAGCGTGGCCCCGAGGGGGGCTACTGGTTGGCGCGCCCGGCTGCGGAGATCTCCCTGGCCGAGGTGATCCGGGTGATCGACGGGCCGCTCGCGCACGTCCGCGGGCAACGCCCGGAGGAGCTCGGCTACCGGGGCGCGGCGCGCGCGTTGCAGGACGTGTGGATCGCGCTGCGGGCCAGCGAGCGGGAGATCCTGGAGCTGGTCACCATCGCCGACGTGGCCGCCGGCACGCTGCCCGGTCGGGTCGACGAGCTGGCGGCCGACCCGCGCGCCTGGAGCTGACGGCCGCCGACCCGCGCGCCGGCCGGCCGTCCGGCGCGTCCCACGAACCGGATGGGGGACTTGACCCGGGGCGTCTCCGTGCCGCATTGTCGACCAAGTCGATAGGAGATGCCGAAAAGTCTGGGGGCGCTCATGCGCAAGCTGCTGGTTCTCGCCCTCGTCGGGCTGCTCGCGCAACTGGTCGACGGCGCGCTCGGCATGGCATACGGGCTGACCTCCTCGACCCTCCTGCTCGTCGCCGGGGTCGCGCCGGCCGCCGCCTCCGCCTCGGTGCACCTGGCCGAGATCGGCACCACGCTCGCCGCCGGCGTGTCGCACTGGCGGTTCGGCAACGTGGACTGGAAGGTGGTCGGCCGGATCGCGCTGCCGGGCGCGATCGGCTCGTTCGCGGGCGCCACGTTCCTCAGCTCCATCTCCACCGAGTCGGCCGCCCCGTGGATGGCGGCGATCCTGTTCACCCTCGGCGCGTACCTGCTGATCCGCTTCTCCCGGCCGTTGCGCGCGAACCGCGCCGCCGGCCGGCTGCGCAGCCGCTTCCTCGCCCCGCTCGGGCTGGTCGCCGGTTTCGTCGACGCCACCGGTGGTGGCGGTTGGGGCCCGGTCGCCACCCCGGCCCTGCTGGTCTCCGGCCGGATGGAGCCACGCAAGGTCATCGGCTCGGTGGACACCTCCGAGTTCGTGGTGGCCGGCGCGGCCAGCATCGGCTTCCTGATCGGCCTCGGCTCCGAAGGCTTCCTGCTGCCGACCGTGGCCGCGCTGCTGATCGGCGGCCTGATCGCCGCGCCGATCGCGGCCTGGCTGGTCCGCATCGTGCCGGCCCAGGTGCTGGGCGCCGTCATCGGCGGGGTGATCGTGCTGACCAACGCCCGCACCCTGCTGCGCGCCGGCGACCTGGGCGGCCCGGTGCCGGCGGTGGTCTACGCCGCGCTCGGCGCCGGTTGGCTGGCCGCCGTGGTCCTGGCGGTGCGGGCGCTGCGTCGGGCCCGTCGGGCCCGCGCCACGGTCGATGCCGCCCTCGCCGCTCTCCCCGCCGCCGCCGCCGCCGCGCCGACCGCCGCCGCTGCGCCGACCGCCGCCGCCGCTCCGCTCGCCGGGGCCGGCGAGTCCCGGCCGCTCGCCACCGCCGTCGAGGGCTGAACCGCCGCCGAAGGCCGCGCCGATGCCGTCGGCACGCCGCTGGCCCGTACCTCCGCCCGGTGTGGCGGCCCGGCGGGGACGCTCCCTCGCGTCACACCGCCAGGCCATGGCCGATGGCGCCGACACGCCGCCGGCCCGTACCTCCGCCCGGCGTGTCGCGGCCCGATGGAGGACGCTCTTTTGCGCGTCATACCACCAGGTCATATTTGTGACTCTGAGGCATTTTGCTCGTCAGCGACCTCTTCTCCCGCGTGGTCACGGTCGGTGACGCCGGCGGAGCGGATGACCCCGGCGCCGGCGGGTGGCCTCGTGCGGGCCCGACCGCTGCTTGTGGGGGGTGCGGTGGTGTCCTACGCTGGCGGGGCGCGGAGCCAACTACGAATGTCGATGTAAAGCGTGCCTCTCCCGCCGGTCCGGGCAGACCGGCGTCGTCGCGCGCCTGACCTTCGCGAAAGGCAACCCCGTGCATCCCACCACCTCACGCCGTCGGCTCGCGGTGCTCGCCGCGGCCTCGGCCGCCGCCCTGACGGCCGGCGCGCTCACCGCGGTGACCGCCGAGGCGGCCGTCGCCGCCTGTCGGGTCGACTACCGGATCACCAACCAGTGGGGCGGCGGCTTCGGCGCCGACGTCACCGTGACCAACCTCGGCGACCCGGTCAACGGCTGGACGCTCGGCTGGAGCTTCGCCGCCGGTCAGCAGGTCGTCCAGGCCTGGAACGCCTCCGTCAGCCAGTCCGGCGCCCAGGTCACCGCCCGCGACGCCGGCTACAACGCCGCCATCGGCACCGGCGGCACCGCGAACTTCGGTTTCAACGGCTCCTGGAACAACGCCGCCAACCCGGCGCCCGCCGCGTTCACACTCAACGGCACCGCCTGCACCGGCGCGCCGCCGACCTCGACCCCGCCCACCACCGGCCCGACCACGCCGCCGCCGACCACGCCGCCGCCCACCACGCCGCCGCCGGGCGCCAAGCAGATGGAGAAGCTCGACCGAGGGCTGGTCAGCGTCCGCTCCGGCAGCGGGAACCTGGTCTCCTGGCGGCTGCTCGGCACCGAGACCTCGGGCGTGTCGTTCAACCTCTACCGCGGTTCCGCAAAGGTCAACGGAAGTCCGATCACCGGCGCCACCACGTACCTGGACGGCGGCGCGGCCGCCGGGTCCGCGTACACCGTGCGGGCCGTGGTGAACGGCGCCGAGCAGCCGGCGTCCGCCCCGGCGCTCCAGTTCGCCAACGGCTACCTGGACGTGCCGATCCAGGCCCCGCCCGGTGGCACCACGCCGAGCGGTGAGGGCTACAGCTACTCGGCCAACGACGCCAGCGTCGGCGACCTCGACGGCGACGGCCGCTACGAGTTCGTGCTCAAGTGGGACCCGTCCAACGCCAAGGACAACTCGCAGTCCGGCTACACCGGCAACGTCTACGTGGACGCGTACACCCTCACCGGCGCCCGGCTGTGGCGGATCGACCTGGGCCGCAACATCCGCGCCGGCGCGCACTACACCCAGTTCCAGGTGTACGACTACGACGGCGACGGGGACGCCGAGGTGGCCATGAAGACCGCCGACGGCACCCGCTCCGGCACCGGCCAGGTGATCGGCTCGTCCTCGGCCGACCACCGCAACTCCAGCGGTTACGTGCTCGCCGGCCCGGAGTACCTGACGATGTTCGACGGCCGCACCGGCGCGGCGTTGTCCACCGTCGACTACGACCCGCCGCGCGGCAGCGTCTCGTCCTGGGGCGACTCGTACGGCAACCGGGTCGACCGGTTCCTCGCCGGCACCGCCTACCTCGACGGGCAGCGCCCGTCGCTGATCATGGCGCGCGGCTACTACACCCGGGCCGTGATCGCCGCCTGGGACTTCCGCGACGGCACGCTGCGCAAGCGGTGGACGTTCGACTCCAACGCCGCCGGCAACGGCGCCGCCGCCGGCCAGGGCAACCACCAGCTCTCCGTCGCCGACGTGGACAACGACGGCCGCCAGGAGATCGTCTACGGGGCCGCCACCATCGACGACAACGGCCGGCTGCTCTACTCCACCGGCAACGGGCACGGCGACGCGCTGCACGTCGGCGACCTCGACCCGGCCCGCGCCGGCCTGGAGGTCTTCAAGGTCGACGAGGACGGCAGCAAGCCCAGCTCGTGGATGTCCGACGCGCGTACCGGTCAGATCCTGTGGCAGACCGCGCCGAACGGCGACAACGGCCGCGGCGTCTCCGCCGACGTCTGGGCCGGCAGCCCCGGCGCCGAGTCCTGGTCCTCGGCGGCCGACGGCCTGCGCAACACCCGCGGGCAGAACGTGGGCCGCAAGCCGTCCTCGGCGAACTTCCTGATCTGGTGGGACGGCGACCCGGTGCGCGAGCTGCTCGACGGCACCAAGATCGACAAGTACGGCACCGGCGGCGAGACCCGGCTGCTCACCGGCAGCAACGTCGCGTCCAACAACGGCACCAAGAGCACCCCGGCGCTGTCGGCCGACATCCTCGGCGACTGGCGCGAAGAGGTGGTCTGGCGCACCGCCGACAGCAGCGCGCTACGCATCTACAGCACGCCCGTCACCACCGGCCTGCGCCTGCCGACCCTGATGCACGACCCGCAGTATCGGGTCGCCGTCGCCTGGCAGAACACCGCCTACAACCAGCCGCCGCACCCGGGCTTCTTCCTGGGCGACGGCATGAGCACCCCGGCCGCGCCGAACATCTACCTGCGTTAGAGCCGGGAAAGCAGGCACCGGGTCGCCGGCCGCGGAATCCGCTCAGCCGGCGACCCGGTGCACCACACCGCAGCATTCCCGACCCGTCCCGACCGGGAATGCCGTACCACCACCGGGGACAAAGTTATGCGTCCCGCGCGACGCTGCGGTGACGCCGCTATGAAGAGCGTGTTTCAGCCTTCCCGGCGCAGGCCACCGGCCACCTTCTCGGCGATCAGCTCGAACGAGCGGACCCGGTCGGCCACGTCGTAGACCATCGTGGTCAACATCAGCTCGTCCGCGCCGGTGCGCTCCACCAGCGCCCCGAGCTGCCGGGCCACCGTCTCCGGCGAACCGGTCGCCTGACCGTCGCGACGCTGCGCCACGAACTCCCGCTCCCGCTCCGAGTACGGGTAGGCCGCCGCGTCCTCCGGCGTGACCAGCGGCTCCGGCCGCCCCGAGCGCAACTTCAGGAACGACAGCCCGGCCGGGCCGGCCAGCCACCGCGCCCGCTCGTCGGTCTCCGCGCAGACCGCGTTGACCGCCACCATCGCGTACGGCCGGTCCAGCCACCGCGACGGCCGGAAGTACTGCCGGTAGAGCTGCAACGCCGGGACCGTGTGCTGCGCGCTGAAGTGGTGCGCGAACGAGAACGGCAACCCGAGCAGGCCGGCGAGCTGGGCGCTGAACCCGCTCGACCCGAGCAGCCACACCTGCGGCGACTGCCCCCGCCCCGGCGTCGCGGTGATCGGGCCCGGCTCGGCGCCGCTGAAGTAGTTCATCAGGTCGGCCAGCTCGCGCGGGAAGTGCTCGGCGGACAGGCCCTCCATGGTGCGACGCAGCGCCAGCGCGGTCACCTGGTCGGTGCCGGGCGCCCGCCCGATGCCCAGGTCGATCCGGCCCGGGTGCAGCGCCTCCAGGGTGCCGAACTGCTCCGCCACCACCAACGGCGCGTGGTTGGGCAGCATCACCCCGCCGGAGCCCAACCGGATCGTGCTGGTGTTCGCGGCGAGGTGCGCGAGCAGCACCGCCGGGGCGGAACTGGCGATCGCCGGCATGTTGTGGTGCTCGGCCACCCAGAACCGCCGGTAACCCAGCTCCTCGGTGCGCCGGGCCAGCTCGGTCGTGTGCCGCAGCGCCTCGCCGGCGCTGCCGGTCGCGGCCACCGGGGCAAGGTCAAGAACAGACATCGGTACGTCGATCACGCCGTGCTGCAACCCGCCCGGTGCCGGAATTGTTCCCTCGAGTGGGTCAGCCCATCCCCCGGGCCTGCTCGAAGATGAGGCTGGTCTGAGTGTGTTGCACCGCCGGATCGACCGCCAGGTGGTCGAGCACGAAGTCCCGCAGCGCGTCCCCGGACGCCGCCCGCACGTGCAGCACGTAGTCCTCCGCGCCGGCCACGTGGAACACCGAGACCACCCCCGGCAGCCGCACCGACCGGGCCCGGAACGCGTCCACCGCGGCCCGCTCGTGCGCGGTCAACCGCACCGACACCAGCGCCTGCAACGGCAACCCCACCGCCGCCGGGTCGACGTCCGCGTGGAACCCGCGGATCGCCCCGCACTCACGCAGCGCCCGGGTCCGGCTCAGGCACGTCGACGGGGCGACGCCCACCCGCTCCGCGAGCGCGTTGTTGGGCAGCCGGCCGTCGGCGGTCAGCTCGGTGAGGATCGCGCGGTCGACGTCGTCCAGGCCGGAGAACGGCCGCACATCGTTCGGTGCGAGAGGCATGCCACCATCCTCCACCGAAGAAGCGTCGGACGGAAGCGAGATCAACAGAATATCGTTCATTCCTATTGCCCTTCCGTGGAGGGATGTTCGACGCTGTCCGGCATGAGCGCACTGGACACCGCAGCCGTGCACGCCGGGCGTGACGACCTCGCCGGCCTCGGCGTGCACGTCCCGCCCATCGACCTCTCCACCACCAACCCGCTGCCCTCGGTGACCGACGGCGGCGACGCCTACGAGACGCTCGCCACCGGCAACCCGCTTCCGGCCGGCGCCAGCGCCGTCTACCAGCGGCTCTGGAACCCCACGGTGGCCCGCTTCGAAACCGCCCTCGCCCAGCTCGAAGGCACCGCCGAGGCGGTCGCGTTCGCCAGCGGCATGGCCGCGCTCACCGCCACGGTGCTCGCCGCCACCCGGGACGGCAAGCGCCACGTCGTCGCCGTCCGCCCGCTCTACGGCGGCACCGACCACGTCCTCGCCAGCGGCCTGCTCGGCACCGACGTCACCTGGGCCCGCGCGGCCGACGTCGCCGCCGCGATCCGCCCCGACACCGCCCTGGTGGTCGTCGAGACCCCGGCCAACCCCACCGGAGACCTGGTCGACATCGCCGCGCTCGCCACCGCCGCCGGCGACGTCCCGCTGCTCGTCGACAACACCGTCGCCACCCCGGTGCTCCAGCAGCCCGCCCGGCACGGCGCCACGCTGGTGCTGCACAGCGCCACCAAGAGCATCGGCGGCCACGGCGACGTGCTCGCCGGCGTGGTCGCCTGCGCGCCCGACTGGGCGGCCCGGCTGCGCCAGGTCCGCGCCGTCACCGGCGCCGTCCTGCATCCGCTCGGCGCCTACCTGCTGCACCGCGGCCTGCAGACGCTGCCGCTGCGGGTCCGCGCCCAGCAGGCCGGTGCGGAGAAGCTCGCCGCCTGGCTCGCCGGCCACCCGGCCGTCGAGCGGGTCCACCACCCGTCCCGACACGACCCGGCCGGCCTGGTCGGCCGCCAGATGTCCGGCGGCGGCAGCCTGCTCGCCTTCGAGGTACGCGGCGGCGCGCCCGCCGCCGCCACCGTCGCCGGGGCATGCGAGCTGATCACCCACGCCGTGTCCCTCGGCGGCGTCGACACGCTGATCCAGCACCCGGCCTCGCTCACCCACCGCCCGGTCGAGGGCGACGCCAAGCCGGGCGGGGCGCTGCTGCGGGTGTCGGTCGGGCTGGAGGACCCGGAGGACCTGCGCGCGGACCTGGCCCGGGCGCTCGCGTCGATCTGAGGCGCGCCGGCCGTCGGACCGGTCGCCACCGGCCTGGTGCCCATACTGTGACCGTCCGGTCAGGACTTCGGGCCGACGTGTTCGTCCAGCGCGGCGACGGCCTCCCGCCGGGCCACCGACAGCGACCACGGCAGGTTCATCCGCCAGGCGATGCCGAGTAGGTCGAGCGCCCACTGGCACAGCGCCATGATGTCGGTGGAGCGGTTGGAGAACATGTAGCGGGGATAGACGTACTCCTTCCCGCGGACCACGACCCGGTTGGCGAAGCGGCAGCCGTCGGAGTGGAACAGGCCGCGCAGGAAGTGGCCCGGGTGCGCCTCGACGATGGTGCGCTGCCAGTCGGCCAGCACGATCGGGCGCTCGTGCTTCTTACCAGGACCGTGCTGAGGTAGCAGGCAAGGCCAATGCTGGCCGCTGCTTTCGACGGAGACGCAGCCCTTCTTCGGGATCCGCTGCACCTTCAGGGCCAGCGTCGCGAGCATCGCCTCGGCGCATGCGTCGACCAGATCCGGATAGGCGCTGGTGCAAGCAATGCGGAGAACGGGCACCTTCGGGGTAACCGCGAGGTGGCCGTCGCCCAGATATAGGCCGAGCAGGTAGGCATAGGCCGCCGGGTCCTGCGGATGCGTCACCCCTGTCGGGCAGCGAAAGCAACGCGCAGCGGTGCCTACGACTGCTCGCTCCGGGCGATCGACGCACCAGTGCCAGACGGTCGTGTAGGGAAGCGACAGGGTCCGGGCGACTGACCGGATGCTGCCACCCTTGGAACGAAGTTCATGGGCTCGTGCCCGCAGGCCGGTCGAGTGCATAGGTACATTCTCGAACGCCTGTATGACACTTTGAGTGCCCCCGGTGGGATTCGAACCCACACTGTATGCAGTTTGAGTGCATGGCCTCTGCCGGTTGGGCTACGGGAGCTTCTGTAGTTCGGCTCCCATAGGTTACCCACTAGGCTAGGGGCGGCGACACCCGGCACGGCGGGTGCCGGGTTCGAACTGGTGGGAGTGGCTCGTGGGCGAGATGCAGACGGATGCCGAGCGCAAGCGCGTTCTGATCGCCGAGGACGAGGCGCTGATCCGGCTGGACCTGGCCGAGATGCTGGTCGAGGAGGGCTACGCGGTGGTCGGCGAGGCCGGCGACGGGGAGACCGCCGTCAAGCTGGCCGAGGAGCTCAAGCCGGATCTGGTCATCCTCGACATCAAGATGCCGATCATGGACGGGCTGGCCGCCGCCGAGCGGATCGCCGGCGCGCGCATCGCCCCCGTGATCATCCTGACCGCCTTCAGCCAGCGCGACCTGGTCGAGCGGGCCCGGGCGGCCGGCGCGATGGCCTATCTGGTCAAGCCGTTCCAGAAGAGCGACCTGGTGCCGGCGGTGGAGATCGCGCTGTCCCGCTACTCGGAGATCTCCGCGCTGGAGGCGGAGGTGGCCGGCCTGACCGACCGGCTGGAGATCCGCAAGACCGTGGAGCGGGCCAAGGGCGCGCTGATGACCACCTATGGCATGACCGAACCGCAGGCCTTCAAGTGGATCCAGCGCACCGCGATGGACCACCGGATGACCATGAAGGAGGTCGCCGAGCGGATCCTCGCCGAGACCGCCGGCGGCGAGGTGGCGCAGCAGCCCGCCTCCTGACCCGCGCGCCGGGAGGGCAGCCGATCGATAGGATCGGATCCATGCCTCTTCCGCGCCCGAGGTCGGTGTTCGCCGTGGCCGGTGTCGCGATGCTGCTGGCCGCCTGCCGCTCGGCGCCGGAGCAGCCGGCCACGCCGGCACCGGTGCGCCCGGCCTGGCAGGCGGTCGAGCTGCCGGTGCCGGCCGGCGTCGAGGGGCGCCCGCTGCTGCGCGACGCGACGCGCTGCGCGGACCGTTGGTACGCGGTCGGCGGGCTGGTCGACGGCGCGGGGGAGACCCGACCGGCGGCCTGGACCAGCGCGGACGGGCTGAGCTGGTCGGCGTTGCCGGTGCGTCCGCAGACGTTCTACGGCCGCCAGCACGTGCTCTACGCGGTGGCCTGCCGCGACTCTCGGATGGCGGCGCTCGGGGCGAAAACCGGTGGCGTGCACGGCAATCCGCGTACCGGCTCCTGGGTGTGGCGACCGGGCGGGCCGGTGCGGGAGGTGCCGGCGGCGTTCGAGCTGTTCGGCGGGCCGCGCGCGGTGAGCGCGTCGCGCCTGGCGGCCGGGCCGGGCGGCTGGTTGATCGCCGGGGCGCGCACGGGCGGCGCGGCGGTGTGGACGTCGCCGGACGCCGGCGGGTTCGAGGTGCGCGAGGGCGTGGCGGAGCTGGCCGGTGACGCCCGGGGCCGGACGGCGGCGTACGACGCGGTGGCGCGGGGTTCGGGCTGGTTGGTGGTGGGGTCGTTGCTGCCGGCGGGCGGCACGGCGTTGACGCCGCTGGCCTGGTCGTCGGCGGACGGCCGGTCGTGGCGGCGCGCGGCGTTGCCGGCGGACGGCGGCGGGGCGGCGCAGCGGGTGGTGCTGCGCGACGGCGCGCCGATCGCGGTGGGTCCGGTGCGCGACGGCTTCGCGGTGTGGCGGGCGCCGTCCGGCGGGCCGGACGGGTGGCGGCGGGTCGGTGGGTTCGGTGCGGCCGGGCCGGGGGTGTCGTCGGTGACGGGCCTGGTGGCGGCCGGCGGGCGGCTGGTCGCGGTGACCGGGGACGGCGCGGATCGCCGGGTGTGGATGTCGGGTGACGGCGGCGTGTCGTGGCGGCCGGTGATCGTGCCGACGTCGGTGCCGGCGCGCGGCGACGCGGCGTTGGCGGTGGCCGCCGGCGGTGGCGGGCTGGTTGCGGTCGCGGACGACGGGAAGACCTCCCGTGCCTGGTGGGCGGCGTTGCCGGGCGTCGATGAGTAGCGGGCGGTGGCCGGTTGGCCCGTTACCGATGAAACCTCGGTGGAAGCCTTTCGCCGCCTACGGTTCTTACGGGAAGCGTCGGGAATCCGCCACGGCGTGTAACGGTTCGGTCAACCCCGCTTTCCGGGTCTTACGCCACCGCTGGCTGGTGGGATAACGTCCCGGCCCAGACCGGCGACGACGGTCTGGTTCGTCCGCCCCCGCAAGTGCCAATCAGCAGCGGGTGGTTCGGACCATGGACGGAGGAGGGTTCGGGCCTTGAGGCAGAAGCTCGCACGCGTGATCGGCGGGGTCGCCATGCTGGCGCTCGTCGCCGGTGGTACCGCTTGTTCCAGCGGCAGCGACGATGAGGGTTCCGGGGGCAGCGCCTGCGGGAGCAAGATCGCTTTCTTCGGTGCGCTGACCGGTAGCTCGGCCGCGCTGGGCATCAACGAGAAGAACGGCGCCAAGCTGGCGGTCGACAAGTACAACAAGGAGAACCCGGACTGCAAGGTCGAGCTCGCCGAGCTCGACTCCCAGGGCAGCCCGGACCAGGCGCCCGGCCTGGCCCAGAAGGCGATCGACGACAGCAAGATCCTCGGTGTCGTGGGTCCGGCCTACTCGGGTGAGTCGGAGGCCGCCGGTCCGCTGTTCAACGAGGCCGGTCTGGTCACCATCACCCCCTCCGCGACCAACCCGACCCTCGCGCAGAAGGGTTGGAAGACGTTCTTCCGGGCCGTCGGCAACGACCTGAGCCAGGGCCCGGCCGCCGGTGTCTACATGAAGAACGTGCTCAAGGCCGACCGGGTCTACGTCATCGACGACCAGTCGGCGTACGGCGCCGGTCTGGCCGACGAGGTCAAGAAGGTGCTCGGCCCGGCGGTCGTGGGCAGCGACAAGGTCCAGGGCGAGGGCAAGCAGACCGAGTTCTCCGCGGTGGTCACCAAGGTCAAGGCCGCGAACGTCAAGGCGGTCTTCTACGGCGGCTACTACCAGGAGGCCGGCCTGATCCGTAAGCAGCTCACCGCTGCCGGCGTCACCGCCCCGATGGTCGCCGGTGACGGCGTGAACGACGGCGCCTACATCACCTCCGCCGGCGAGGCGGCTGCCGAGGGCACCATCCTCACCTGCCCCTGCCAGCCGTCCACCGAGGCCCGGGGCTCGTTCGCCGCGGACTTCAAGGCGCTCAACGGCACCGACCCGGGCACCTACAGCGACACCGCCTACGACGCGGCGAACATCCTGCTGGCGGGTATCAAGGCCGGCAAGACCTCCCGCGCCGACCTGCTGGAGTTCGTGAAGGGCTACAGCGGCGAGGGTGTGGCCGCGACCTACAAGTTCGTCGAGGGCGGCGAGCTGGACCCGGCGCAGGTCAAGGTCTGGGCGTTCAAGGTGCAGGGCGGCAAGGTCGTCCCGGACCAGGAGATCCCCAAGTCCTGATCGCGATCGCTGCGACTGGCGATTGAGTTGTGAATCGCGGGTGCGGCCGGGAGCTGGCTCCCGGCCGCACCCCCTTTTTCTCTTCAGCGACGGAGCGTCCCTCCCTTGAACTTCGACGGACTGTTCTCCAACTTCGGGGAACTCACCACGACCGGCCTGACCCAGGGTGCGATCTACGCCCTGGTCGCGCTCGGCTACACGCTCGTCTACGGCGTGCTCAGGCTCATCAACTTCGCCCACTCCGAGGTCTTCATCGCCGGCGCGTTCGCCGCGATCTGGACCTGGAACGGGTTCGGTCTCGACCAGAACTCCCAGGTCAGTGGCGTCGGCTCGATCCTGTTCTATCTGTTGGTGGCGATGATCGTGGCGGCCATCGCCTCGGCCGGCACGGCGACCGTCATCGAGCGGGTGGCGTACCGGCCGCTGCGCAAGCGCAACGCGCCGCCGCTGGCGTTCCTGATCACCGCCATCGGTGCCTCGATCGCCATCTCCGAGGCGTTCGGCGTCTACACCCGACGCCTGCCGGAGGGCGCGCCCATCCTGGTCAGCTCCACGCCACTGTTCCATGTCGCCGGGGTGCCGATCGACGCGGTGCAGCTGCTCACGGTCGGCGCCGCGCTGGTGATGATGGTCGCGCTGGACCAGTTCATCAACCGCAGCCGCACCGGCCGTGGCATCCGGGCGGTCGCCCAGGACGCCAACACGGCGGCCCTGATGGGTGTCAACAAGGACCGGATCATCCTGATGGTCTTCATCGCCGGCGGCACCATGGCCGGCGTCGCCGGCCTGCTCTACGACGTGCGGATCCAGACGCTGACCTACAGCGTCGGCTTCCTGCTCGGCCTCAAGGCGTTCACCGCGGCGGTGCTCGGCGGCATCGGCAACCTGCGGGGCGCGCTGGTCGGCGGGCTGCTGCTGGGCGTCGTGGAGAACTACGCCTCGGGGCTGTTCGGCAGTCAGTGGAAGGACTTCGCCGCGTTCGCGGTGCTTGTCGTGCTGCTGATGTTCCGCCCGACCGGTCTGCTGGGCGAATCACTGGGGAGGGCACGCGCATGACGACCACCATCGACCCGCCGGAGCGGCGGGAGAACGCGGTGGACAAGCTGCGGCAGGGCCGGGAGGCGATTTCGGAGCGCTGGCACCACGCCCCGCGCTGGGTGCGCTGGGTGCTGCTGGCCGCGGTCATCGTGTTCTTCTACGCGCTGCCGAACCGGGAGTTCTACCAGTACCTCGGGCCGATCCCGACGCCCGGGGCGAACTTCACCCAGGTGCTCTTCACCGTCTCGATCTACGTGCTGCTGGCGGTCGGGCTGAACATCGTGGTCGGGTTCGCCGGCCTGCTCGACCTCGGCTACTTCGGCTTCTTCGCGGTCGGCGCGTACACGGTCGCGGTGCTGACGTCGCCGACCAGCGACATCAAGACGCTGTGGCCGTGGCTGCTGGTGGTGCCGATCGCGATCGGCCTGACCATGGTCTCCGGCGTCATGCTGGGCACGCCGACGCTGCGGCTGCGCGGCGACTACCTGGCGCTGGTGACGCTCGGCTTCGCCGAGATGATCCGCATCGCGGCGGTCAGCTCGCCGTTCCTCAAGGGACAGCGTGGCTTCAGCGAGATCCCACACCCGCCCGGCGAGTACGCCGACGGACGGCCGGTCTTCGGCGTGCTCGACGCCCGCCCCTACTACTGGCTGGTGCTCACGCTGATCATCCTGGTGGTGATCGGGGTGCGGAACCTGACCCACAGCCGGGTCGGCCGGGCCTGGATCTCGATCCGGGAGGACGAGGACGCCGCCCAGCTGATGGGCGTGCCCACGTTCAAGTTCAAGCTGTGGGCGTTCGCCTCCGGCGCGGCGATCGCCGGCCTGGCCGGCGCGCTCTTCGCCGGCAAGCAGAACTTCGTCAACTCGCAGAACTTCGAGCTGCTCAACTCGATCATCATCCTGGCCGCGGTCATCTTCGGCGGCTCGGGCAACATCGTCGGCGCGATCGTCGGCGGCGGCCTGGTGGCGTACATGATCGAGCGGTTCCGCGGCATCGAGCTGTTCGGCATCGAGCTGTACGAGTACCGGTTCCTCTTCTTCGGCCTGGTGCTCGTGATCATGATGATCTTCCGGCCGCAGGGCCTCATCCCGAACCGGCGACGGGCGGCGGAGTTCAAGGACCGCCGCAAGGAGGTGATCGTCGGTGAGTGACACCGAGCAGACCCCGGCCGTTCCGGCCCAGGCCGCGGCGCCCGCGGTCGAGACGGTGGACAAGCGCGAGCCGTTGCTGGAGGTCGACCACGTCACGCTGCGCTTCGGCGGCGTGGTGGCTCTCGACGACGTGGACTTCACCCTCTACAAGGGCGAGATCCTCGGGCTGATCGGGCCCAACGGCGCCGGCAAGACCACCTGCTTCAACGCGATGACCGGCATCTACCAGCCCAGCGAGGGGCAGATCCGGTTCCGCGGCGAGAAGATCAGTGGCAAGAAGCGCCACCAGATCACCCGGATGGGCATGGCCCGCACGTTCCAGAACATCCGGCTCTTCCCGGAGATGACCGCGCTGGAGAACGTCCAAGTCGGCGCGGACGCGCACCACAAGACCAGCGTGGTCGCCGCGCTGCTGCGGCTGCCGCGGCACTGGAAGGAGGAGCGCGAGGGACGCGAGAAGGCCGAGCGCCTGCTGGATTTCGTCGGCATCCTGCCCCGGATGCACGAGGCCGCCCGCAACCTGTCCTACGGGGAGCAGCGGCGGCTGGAGATCGCCCGGGCGCTGGCCACCGACCCGGTGCTGCTCTGCCTGGACGAGCCGGCCGCCGGCTTCAACCCGGCGGAGAAGGAGGAACTGCTCCAGCTCATCCGGCAGATCCGCGACACCGGCGTGACGGTGCTGCTGATCGAGCACGACATGCGCCTGGTGATGGGCGTGACCGACCGGATCGTGGTGCTGGAGTTCGGAAAGAAGATCGCCGAAGGGCTGCCCGCCGAGGTGCGGGACAACCCGAAGGTGGTCGCGGCGTACCTGGGGGTGCCGGACGATGCTGCTTGAGATCGAGGACGTGAGCCTGCTCTACGGGCGGATCCAGGCGCTGCACGGCATCAGCCTGACCGTGGACGAGGGCGAGATCGTCGCGCTGATCGGCGCGAACGGCGCCGGCAAGTCCACCACCATGCGGGCGATCTCCGGCATCCGGCCGATCGCCTCCGGCACGATCCGGTTCGCCGGTGAGGACATCTCCAAGCTCCGGGCGGACCTGCGGGTGCGGCGCGGGCTGTGCCAGGCGCCCGAGGGCCGGGGCATCTTCCCCGGCATGACGGTGCTGGAGAACCTGGACATGGGCGCGTACACCCGGCGGGACCGGGCCGGCATCGCGCAGGACCTGGCGCGGGTGCTCGACCTGTTCCCGCGGCTGGCCGAGCGGCGCAAGCAGCACGGCGGCACCCTCTCCGGCGGCGAGCAGCAGATGCTCGCGGTCGGCCGGGCGCTGATGAGCCGGCCGAAGCTGCTGCTGCTCGACGAGCCGTCGATGGGTCTCGCGCCGATGCTGATCCAGCAGATCTTCACCATCATCACGGAGATCAACCAGCAGGGCACCACGGTCCTGCTGGTGGAGCAGAACGCCCAGCAGGCTCTGGCCCGCGCGCACCGGGCGTACGTGCTGGAGACCGGCCGGATCGTCAAGAGCGGCACCGGCGCGGACCTGCTGCACGACCCCTCGGTCAAAGAGGCATACCTCGGCGTGGCCTGACCGACGCCCCCCTCGCGAAGGAGTACCCCAATGGTCCACCCCACCCCCGGCCGGCGGGCGGCGCTTGGCGTCGCCGGCGCGGCAGTCCTCCTGCTCTCCCTCGCCGCCTGCGGCGAGAAGGAGAACTCGGCCGAGCCCGGCGGTGCTACGGTGAGCGCCGCCGCGGACTCGAACCTGGCCGCCAAGGTCCCGGACACGATCAAGGCCGACGGCGTGATCAAGGTCGGCACCGACTCGACGTACGCCCCGGCCGAGTTCCTCGACTCCGACGGCAAGACCGTGGTCGGCTTCGACGTGGAGCTGTTCAACGCGGTGGCGCAGAAGCTCGGGCTGAAGGCCGAGTACGAGTCGGCGCCGTTCGACTCGATCCTGCCGGGCATCGAATCGGGCAAGTACGAGGTCGGCGTCTCCTCGTTCACCATCAACGCCGACCGCCTGAAGACCGTCAACATGGTCAGCTACTACTCGGCCGGCACCCAGTGGGCGACCAAGGCCGGGAACCCCGGCAAGGTCGACCCCGAGAACGCCTGCGGCAAGAAGGTCGCCGTGCAGGTCGGCACCGTGCAGCTCGACGACATCACCGCCCGGTCGAAGAAGTGCACCGACGCGGGCAAGCCGGCGATCACCATCGACCAGTACCAGGCGCAGAGCGACGCCACCGCCGCCGTCGCCAGTGGCAAGGACGACGCCATGCTCGCCGACTCGCCGGTCGGCGCGTACGCGGTCAAGCAGAGCAACGGCCAGCTGGAGGTGCTCGGCGACATCTACGAGTCCGCCCCCTACGGCTACGCGGTGAAGAAGGACCAGCAGGCCTTCGCCGAGGTGCTCAAGGAGGCCGTGCAGGCGGTGATCACCGAGGGCAGCTACAAGTCGGCGCTCGCCAAGTGGGGCGTCGAGGCCGGTGGGATCACGACCTCCGAGCTGAACCCGTCGGCCTGACCATGCCGGTCGACACTGACACACCCGGACGGGCACGGCCGGAACCGATCAAGGCCGTGCCCGTGCGCCACCCCGGGCGCTGGGTCGGCGTGGCGGTGATCGCCGTGCTGACCGCGATGTTCGTGCACATGCTGGTAACGAACTCCGCGTTCCAGTGGTCGTTCATGGTCGACGAGATGTTCCGCCCGCCGATCATCGACGGGCTCCGCGGCACCATCCTGTTGCTGGTGACCTCGATGGTGATCGGCATCGGGCTGGGCATCGTCATCGCGATCATGCGGCTGTCGCCGAACCCGGTGCTGCGCGGCGTCTCCTGGGTCTACACCTGGTTCTTCCGGGCGGTGCCCCGGCTGGTGCTGGCGATCCTCTTCGGCAACCTCGGCATCCTCTGGTCACGCCTGGAGTTCGGCCTGCCCTTCGACCGTCAGATCGGCGCGTTGTTCGGGCTGCACGACTTCGAGGCACGGCTGTTCGGCTTCACCGCGCTGGACATCTTCACCGGCTTCGTCGCCGGCATGTTGGCGCTGGGCCTGTCCGAGGCCGCCTACATGGCGGAGATCGTCCGCGCCGGCATCCAGTCGGTGGACGAGGGCCAGACCGAGGCCGCGCAGGCGCTCGGCCTGAGCCGGGGGCAGATCCTGCGGCGGGTCGTGTTGCCGCAGGCGATGCGTGTGATCATCCCGCCCACCGGCAACGAGACCGTGGCGATGCTGAAGGACACCTCGCTCGTCGCGTTCGTGCCGGTGTCCATGGAGCTGTTCTTCCAGCTCAAGGCGGTCGGCGCGCGCACCTTCCAGCTGTTCCCGATGTATGTCGCGGCCACCCTGTGGTATCTGCTGCTGACCAGCGTGCTGCTGGTCGGGCAGTACTACCTGGAGCGGCACTACTCGAAGGGCGCGGGGCGCGGCCCCCGGGCCCGCCAGCGGCTGCGGGGCTTGGCGGCCGAGAGCGGCGGCACGACGAGCGGGACGGCGGCATCATGACCGAGGCGACAGTTGCTCCCGACGCGTCCGGGACGCAGAAGTCCGACCTGATGGTGCGGGCCGAGCAGGTGCACAAGTCGTTCGGGCCGCTGGAGGTGCTCAAGGGCATCGACCTGGAGGTCCGCGCCGGCGAGGTGTGCTGCCTGCTCGGGCCGTCGGGCTCCGGCAAGTCGACGTTCCTGCGCTGCATCAACCACCTGGAGAAGATCGACGCCGGCCGGATCTGGGTGGACGGCGACCTGATCGGCTACCGGGAGCGCGGTGGGCGGCTGCACGAGATGCGGGACAAGGAGGTGGCCGCGCAGCGCCGGGCGATCGGCATGGTGTTCCAGCGGTTCAACCTGTTCCCGCACATGACGGTGCTGCAGAACGTGACCGAGGCGCCGCTGTTGCTGCGCCAGTCGAAGAAGGCGCAGGCCCGGGAGCACGCCGCGCAGCTGCTGGACCGGGTGGGGCTGGGCGACAAGCTCGGCGCGTACCCCGGTCAGCTCTCCGGTGGCCAGCAGCAGCGGGTGGCGATCGCCCGGGCGCTGGCCATGCAGCCGAAGCTGATGCTCTTCGACGAGCCGACCAGCGCGCTCGACCCGGAGCTGGTGGGCGAGGTGCTGGACACGATGAAGGACCTGGCCCGCGACGGCATGACGATGATCGTGGTGACCCACGAGATCGGCTTCGCCCGCGAGGTCGGCGACCACCTGGTCTTCATGGACGGCGGCGTGGTCGTCGAGCAGGGCGACCCGCGCGAGGTGATCTCCGCGCCGCGGCACGAGCGGACCAAGGCGTTCCTGGCCAAGGTGCTCTGACGGGTCCGGTGCGGCGCGGGCCGCACCGGACCCCTGCGGTCAGTTCACGAAGCCGCGCAGCAGCCAGCCGGGGCTCTGCGACTCACAGACATAGGTCTGGTAGAGGCCGCTGCTGACCCGGGACTGCCCGACCGAGATGCACTTCGACTGGGTCGAGTAGACCCCGCCGCTGACCCATCCGGCGAACGCCGGCCCACTCAGCACGGTCAGCGCGCCGGCCGTGGCGAGCGCCGGTACCAGGATTCGGACACCCCATCGTCGCATCGGATCCTCCTCGTGAGTGCTATCGACGGACCTGCATACCGTAGCCGTCCGGTCGCGATCCGTGGGGGCGGCGGATGCCGGGGGTGTCGGAGCCACGGACTAGAGTCGCTGCCGTGACAGCTACGACGCCGCGCCTGCTCCTCGTCGACGGACACTCCCTGGCATACCGGGCATTCTTCGCCCTGCCGGTGGAAAACTTCTCCACCACCACGGGGCAGCCGACCAACGCCGTCTACGGCTTCACCTCGATGCTGATCAACGTGCTGCGCGACGAGCAGCCGACCCACATCGTGGTCGCGTTCGACGTCTCCCGCCGCTCCTTCCGCACCGAGAAATACTCCGAATACAAGGCCGGCCGCAGCGAGACCCCGACCGACTTCAAGGGTCAGGTGAGCCTGGTCAAGGAGGTCCTCGCGGCGCTGCGGGTGCCGGTGGTGGAGAAGGAGGGCTACGAGGCCGACGACGTCATCGCCACCCTCGCCTGCCAGGCCCGCGACCAGGGCATGGACGTGCTGATCACCACCGGCGACCGGGACGCGTTCCAGCTCGTCGGCGACCGGGTCACCGTGCTCTACCCGCGCAAGGGCGTCTCCGACCTGGCCCGGATGGACCCGGCCGCGGTGGAGGCGAAGTACGGCGTCACCCCCGGCCGCTACCGCGACCTGGCCGCGCTGGTCGGCGAGACCAGCGACAACCTGCCCGGCGTCCCGGGTGTCGGCCCGAAGACCGCGGCCAAGTGGATCAACCTGTACGACGGGGTCGAGGGCGTGGTGGCCCGCGCCGACGAGATCAAGGGCAAGGCCGGCGACAGCCTGCGCGAGCGCCTGGCCGACGTGATCCGCAACTACGAGATCAACTGCCTGGTCACCGACCTGGAGCTGCCGGTGCGCCCCGAGGACGCCCGCTGGCAGGGCTGGGACCGGGAGGCCGTGCACCAGGTCTTCGACACGTTGCAGTTCCGCATCCTGCGCGACCGGCTCTACCAATATCTGGAGGCCGTCGAGCCGGAGGCCGAGGCCGGCTTCGACCTGGCCGGCGAGGTGCTGACCGAGCCGGGCGCGCTCGCCGGCTGGCTGGACACGCACGCCCCGGCCGGCGCGCCGGTCGGCCTGGCCGCCACGCTCGACACCGGCCCCAACCGGCGGCACACCGCGACCGTGGCCGGGATGGCGCTGGCCACCGCCGCCGGCGCCGCCGTCTGGTTCGACCCGAGCCGGCTCGACGCCGGTGACGAGGCCGCGCTGGCCGGCTGGCTGGCCGACGCCGAGCGCCCCAAGGTGCTGCACGACAGCAAACCGGCGGTGTTGGCGTTTGCCGCGCACGGCTGGGAGCTTCGGGGCATCGCCCGCGACACCCAGATCGCCGCCTACCTGGCCCGCCCCGACCAGCGCTCCTACGACCTCACCGACCTGGCCCTGCGTTACCTGCACCGGGAGCTGCGCGTCGACGCCCCGGAGACCGGCCAGCTCACCCTGGACGGGTTCGGTGACGAGAGCGCGGCCGAGCAGAACCTGATGCTCCAGGCCCGGGCCACGCTCGACCTGGCCGACGCGATCGACGCCGAGCTGTCCCGCGACGGCGAGCAGTCGGCCCGGCTGATGGCCGAGGTGGAGCTGCCGTTGATGCGGGTGCTCGCCGCCATGGAGCGCACCGGCATCGCCGCCGACACCGACTACCTGTCCGAGTTGGAGGCGCACTTCGCCGCCGAGGTGAAGGCCGCCGCGCAGAGCGCCTACGCGGTGGTCGGCCGGGAGTTCAACCTGGGCTCACCGAAGCAGTTGCAGGAGATCCTCTTCACCGAGCTGGCCCTACCCAAGACCAAGCGGATCAAGACCGGCTACACCACCGACGCCGACGCCCTGCAGTGGCTCTTCGCGCAGACCGAGCACCCGCTGCTGCACCACCTGCTGCGCCACCGCGACGTGGCGAAGCTCAAGTCGACGGTCGACGGGCTGCTCAAGTCGGTCTCCGATGACGGCCGGATCCACACCACGTTCAACCAGACGGTCGCCGCGACCGGGCGGCTCTCCTCCACCGAGCCCAACCTGCAGAACATCCCGATCCGCACCGAGGAGGGGCGGCGGATCCGGCGCGCGTTCGTCGTCGGCGAGGGCTACGAATGCCTGCTCACCGCCGACTACAGCCAGATCGAGATGCGGATCATGGCGCACCTGTCCGCCGACGAGGCGCTGGTCGAGGCGTTCCACTCCGGGCACGACTTCCACGCCGCGACCGCCTCCTCGGTCTTCACCGTCGAGGTCGACCAGGTCACCGCCGACCAACGCCGCAAGATCAAGGCGATGAACTACGGCCTGGCCTACGGGTTGAGCGCGTTCGGCCTGTCCCAGCAGCTCGGCATCTCCGCCGAGGAGGCGCGCGGGCTGATGGAGAACTACTTCGCCGGGTTCGGCGGGGTCCGCGACTACCTGCACGAGGTGGTGGCCCGGGCCCGCCAGGACGGCTACACCTCCACCATCCTGGGTCGCCGCCGCTACCTGCCCGACCTGGTCAGCGACAACCGGCAGCGCCGGGAGATGGCCGAGCGGATGGCGCTCAACGCCCCGATCCAGGGTTCGGCGGCCGACATCATCAAGGTCGCCATGCTGCGCGTCGACGCGGCGCTGCGCGAGGCGGGGCTGCGGTCCCGGATGCTGCTGCAGGTGCACGACGAACTGGTCTTCGAGGTCGCACCGGGGGAGCGGGAGGTGCTGGAGGCCCTGGTGCGCCGGGAGATGGGGGCGGCCCATCCGCTGTCGGTGCCGATGGAGGTGTCGGTGGGCGAGGGCCGCGACTGGAACAGCGCCGACCACTGACCGCCCGCCGCCAACTCCACCGCCCAACTGCGGGTCAACGAGTCGAGCGCGGCCTTGCCGGTCGCGTACACCGCACTGCCCGGCCAGGCGCGCAGGCCGACGGACGTGGTGACGTTGACGATCACGCCGCGGTTCTCGGCGAGCGCCGCCACGGCGGCGTGCGCCAGGCGGACCGCGACGACCGCGTCCCCGCCGTCGGCGAAGGCGTGCGCGGTGGCCCGGCCGATGCCGGTGCCCGCGCCGGTGACCACGACCACGCGCGACGTTCTGCGTTCCATGCCGGCATCCTGCGACCCTGCCGCCAACGGCAGGGTCAACGGCCGGCGCTCAGCCCTTGAGCGGGTCGTGGCCCCAGTTCATCAGCGACCAGCGCCACCTCGTGTCGCGGACGTCGCCGGACGGGCGCTGCGCGAGGTGGCGATGCACGTAGCCGATGACCTTGCGCATGTGCTTGTAGTCGGTGGCGGTGAGCTGGTCGCGCTTGCGGCGCAGCAGGTCGACGATCCGGCGGCCGGAGTCGTGCCCGACCGACTCGCCGCCCTTCGTGCCCGGTTTGTGCCAGCCGACGTGCTTGGACTCGTCGGTCTCCAGCCAGCGGGTCAGCTCGGCCGGCTTCATGTTCACCGCCTCGGTGAACTCCCGGTACGTCTGCTGCGGGTCCTCACCGCGGTTCATCGCGCAGCACCTCCGGTCGGTGGGCGACATCGCGACCCGAGTCGTCGTTGGTGATCCGGTACTGCGGCTGCTCGGGCGAGGCGTTCACCGGATGCCCGCGCACGTGGGTGCGCTCGGTCAGCTTCTCCTTGACCACGCCGTGCGCCCGGCCGCTGTGGCTGGCCCAGGAGACGTGGTCGCCGGCGCGGAACTCCTTCTCGGCCATGCCGCCTGGTTACCCGGCGTCGCGGCCGAGTAACGGCGGCCGGGAGGTCAGGGTCGGATCTCGGCGATCGGCAGCTTGAGGGTGAACGGCTCGGTCAGCTCGACCACCTCGCTGCCGTCGGCCGCCAGTTCGTACTGGCGCTCGCCGCCGGGGCCGATCCGGTCACCGAGGCGGTAGGCGTAGAGGTGCACCGGGTCCTGCTCGATCCGCCAGTAGAACGGGATGCCGGCGGCGGCGTACTCACCCGGCTTGGCGAACCGGTCGACCCGTCGGGTGCCGGGGGAGACGATCTCGACGGCCAGCACCACGTCCGCCGGTCGCAGCCGGGACCGGTCGTTCGGCAGGCCGGCGTGGTGGAGCAGCACGTCCGGCTGCCGGCTGGTGTTCGGGCTCAGCCCGACGCCGACCGCCAGGGACGGCTGGAGATGCGTCGGTGCGTGGGATCGAAGCCAGAGCCACAGCAGACTGGCGATGGTCTGGTGGCCCAGGGTGGGGGAGGGTGTCACCTGGACGACTCCGTCGACGAGTTCGACGCGGGGGGCGTCGTCCGGCAGGGCGAGCAGGTCGTCCAGCGTGTAGTCCGCACGCTGCTGCCGCATCGGGTCCGGACACCAGGGGCCAGGTGATGTCGGGACGGGCTCGGCGCTCATGCGGCGAGCGTACCGCCGGGGAACCGCGCCGGTGCCGCACCGGGCGTGCGACGCGCTCAGCCGGCCGGCTTCTCCGTCACGAAGATCGCGGTGCCGGGGAAGAGCCGGCCACGCAGCGGGCTCCACTGGCCCCAGATCCCCTCGTGCCCGGCCGGCCACTCCGGCTCCACCAGGTCCAGCAGGCGGAACCCGGCGCCGGCCAGTTCCCGGATCCGGTCGCCCAGGGTGCGGTGCTGCTCGACGTACGTCGCCACGCCGTGCGCGTCCTGCTCGACGTACGGGGACCTGTCGAAGTAGGAGTGCACGGCGGTCAGCTCGCCGTCGCCCGGATCGTCGAGGAAGATCCAGCGCATCGGGTGGGCATGATCTTGCTAGTATTGATGCATGACGTTGCTGAGCAGCCAGGACCGGCGAGCGGCGATCTGCCTCCGCCTCTCCGACGACCCGCACAAGGGCACCAGCCGCGAGGGTGAGGGCATCGCCCGGCAGGGCGAGGACTGCGATGACCACGCGGAGTACAACCGGTGGCCGGTAGTGCATCGGCTTGTTGACAACGACAAGTCCGCGATGCGGCGGCGGCCCGGCTTCGAGAAGCTGTTGAAGCTCATTGCCGCTGGTGAGATCAACGTGGTTATCGCGTGGTCGAGTGTTCCGCCCCGGGTTAGATGGAGACATCGAAACCTGGAGGAACACCAGCGATGCCCGCACCGAAGAAGTACCCCGACGAGCTGCGTGAGCGTG